>NZ_JCASIE010000009.1:0-187002 GCF_059685865.1 Telluria sp. ZB4P36 | reverse complement strand
CGCTGCCGGCCGGGGCTTTGATGAACGGCGAAGCCTGTGCCAGTGTTACCGGCACCAACTCGGCCTGGTCGAGCTGGCCCGCCATCAACTGGCGTCGCCAGCGAAACAGCATGTTCGTGTTCAGTCCATGCTGCAGGGCCAGCTGCGAGACACTCACTGCCGAATCACACGCCTGCTGCGCCAGCTGCCGCTTGAACTCGAGCGGGTAGTTCGTGCTCCGCCGACGCCTGCTGTGTTCAACTTCGCTTCCCAAGATAGTCCCCGCCAAAATTTAGTGGGGACTACTTTGCGACTGGCTCCGTTCAGTGTCTAGACGGCGCTGGTTTGACGCTTACTTTCCTCCCAACGAGAGCTGGCAAGGGCCGGCGCTGCGGATGAGTCCCGGCTCTTCTGGACTCATCATAGAAAAGGACTGGTCTCGACAGTTAAGCAGGCGCAAACAGCAGTCGCTCCGCACTCACATTTCTTGCGCAAACACCTTGCTATTCGGTATAAAAATCTGGCAGGAAATCCAACCGTTAGGAAATAACCACCATATCAAAAGTTACCGAAAGCACACGAAATCTGTGCCAGAATCCTGATTGCATTATTTGTTTGACCCGCATTTCACCCGATGCTATAGTCGGGCAAAGCCGATGGTAACGTTTCCAACTTACCGAAAAATAGCGGCATACACGGAGACACGATGTCCACACCACGCACCCTGGCGACAGCCTGCGCATGGATCGCGGCTGCCATGACGCCTGCCGCGGCGGCGCATGCTGCGTCGGTGCCTGCCGCCCCCAAGGCGGAAGTCATCCACTGGTGGACATCCGGCGGCGAATCGGCTGCAGTCAAGCAGGTCGCCCAGGCCTACCGCAATGCGGGCGGCATCTGGATCGACACTGCGATCGCCGGCGGCGACCAGTCCCGTGCCGTGACCATCAACCGCATCGTCGGCGGCAATCCGCCTACCGCGGCCCAGTTCAACACTTCCAAGCAGTTCCTCGACGTGATCGAAGCGGGGATGCTCAACAACGTCGACGCCGTCGCGCGCGCCCAGAACTGGGACCGGATGCTGCCGCCTCCGATCATCGACGTCATCAAGGTGGACGGCCACTATTACGCGGTGCCGCTGAACATCCACATGCAGACCTGGTTCTGGTATTCGAAGGCCGCCTTCCAGAAGGCCGGCATCACGAAGGAACCGGCGAGCATGCCTGAACTCTTCGCCGCGCTCGACAAGCTCAAGGCGGCCGGCATCATCCCCCTCGCCCACGGCGGCCAGTCCTGGCAGGAGACCGTGCTGTTCTCGGCGATCCTGGCCAATATGGGCGGCAAGGAGCTGTACCTGAAGGCGATGCGCGACCGCGACCAGGCGACCCTGCTGTCGCCCGAGTTCCGCAAGGTGCTGCAGGCCTTCAAGCGCCTGAAATCCTATGTCGATGCCGGCTCGCCTGGCCGCAACTGGAACGACGCCACCGCCCTGGTCATCAGCGGAAAGGCCGGCTTCCAGGTGATGGGCGACTGGGCCAAGGGCGAGTTCACGAATGCACGCCAGGTCGCGGGCCAGCACTACGGCTGCATGGCCGGCTTCACCTCGTCCACGCCCTACCTGATCCAGGGCGACGTCTTCGTCTTCCCGCGCACCGACGACAACCAGGCAGTCAAAGCGCAGCAGCTGCTCGCAAACGTCGTGTCACAGCCGGCCCTGCAGGTCGGCTTCAGCAAGCTGAAAGGCTCGATCCCGGTCCGCACCGACGTCGACGCGTCCGAACTGGACCTGTGCGCGCAAAAGGGCATCGAGATCATGAAGGACCGCGCGCGCCAGGCCGGGGTGACGGAGGTCTACCTGACGCCGGACCAGAACGGCGCCATGCAGGACGTGCTGACCGCCTACTGGAACACGAATATGCCGGTCGAACGCGCCCAGAAGAGCATCGCCAACGCCCTCAAATACTGACCGCCATGCTCACCCTGCGCGCCCACAAGATCAGTCCACACCTCGCCCTGCTGCCGATGGCGCTGACGGTGCTGGTCGCCTACGTCGGCGCGGCCTTGTGGACCTTCCGCACCTCGTTCACCGCCTCGCGTACCTTCCCCTCCGATCACTTCATCGGCGCCGCCCAGTATATGCGCCTGTTCGACAACGAGCGCTGGCTGATCTCGCTGAACAACCTGGCCGTCTATGGCGCGCTGTTCATCGTCGCCTGCATGGTGCTCGGCTTCCTGCTGGCCGCCTTCATCGACCAGAACGTCAATGGCGAAGGCTTCCTGCGCACGGTCTTCCTCTACCCTTACGCGATGTCCTTCGTCGCCACCGGCCTGGTATGGCAATGGATGCTGGCGCCGGGCGCCGGCATCGAAGGGGCAGTGCGCCAGCTCGGCTTCGCGGACTTCAGCTTCGACTGGATCATCGACCAGGAGATGGTCATCTACACCATCGTCATCGCCGCCGTCTGGCAGGCGTCCGGCCTGGTGATGGCGATGATGCTGGCCGGCCTGCGCGGCGTCGATCCCGAGATCTACAAGGCGGCGCGGCTGGACGGCATCCCGGCCTGGCGCGTCTACCTGCAGATCGTATTGCCGATGCTGGGGCCGACGGTCGCCACCGTGTTCCTGCTGCTGTCCACCGCCGTGGTCAAGCTGTACGACGCGGTGGTGGCGATGACCGGCGGCGGCCCGGGCACCGCCAGCGAGGTGCCGGCCAAGTTCATCATGGACCACCTGTTCCTGCGTTCGAACATCGGGCTGGCCTCGGCCGGCGCGGTGACCCTGCTGATCCCGGTGCTGGCCCTGCTGGCGCCCTATGCCTACGCACGCAGCCGGAGGAAACGCGCATGAGCGACACCACCCTGCAGGTCCCAGCCCCTGTCATGACATTCGCCGCCACACCAGCCGTGCGCCGCAAGCGATTCAAGCCCGCCCGCATCGGCGTCTACGCTTTCCTCTTCAGCGCCGCGCTGTACTTCCTGCTGCCGTTGTACGTCATGATCATCACGTCCTTCAAGTCGATGGACGAGATCCGCAACGGCAACGTGTTCGCCCTGCCGCTGCTGGCGACCATCGCGCCGTGGACGAAGGCCTGGAGCCAGGTCAGCGGCGGCTTCTGGAATTCGGTGGCGATCACGGTGCCGAGCACCGTCATCCCGATCCTGCTGGGCGCCATCAACGGCTATGCGCTGTCGTTCTGGAAGCCGCGCGGCGCGAATGTCCTGTTCGGCGTGCTGCTGGCCGGGGCCTTCATCCCGGTGCAGGTCATGATCTACCCGCTGGTGTGGATGATGGCGCGCGCCGGCGTGTTCGGCTCACTGCCGGCCATCGTGCTGGTGCACGTCATCTTCGGCATGCCGATCATGACCCTGTTGTTCCGGAATTACTACGCCTCGGTGCCGCACGAGCTGTTCCAGGCCGCACGCATCGACGGCGGCGGCTTCTGGCGCATCTTCCTGCAGGTGATGCTGCCGATGTCGCTGCCGATCGTGGTGGTCGCCGCCATCATGCAGGTCACCGGCGTGTGGAACGACTACATCCTCGGCCTGGTGTTCGCCGGCCGCGACAATGCGCCGATGACGGTGCAGCTGAATAACGTGATCAACACCACCACCGGCACCCGCCTGTACAACGTCAACATGGCCGCGACCATCCTGACGGCGGCGGTGCCGCTGGCGATCTACTTCATCTCGGGACGCTGGTTCGTGCGCGGTATCGCCGCCGGCGCAGTGAAAGGCTGAATCATGTCCAACGTCCATCTGCGCAAGCTGTGCATCACCCGTGGCAGCAACCAGGTCATCCGCGACCTCGACCTGCACATCGAGCCGGGCGAGTTCCTGGTCCTGCTCGGGCCTTCGGGCTGCGGAAAATCCACTCTGCTGCACAGCATCGCCGGCCTGATCGACCTGGCCGAGGGGTCGATCGAGATCGGCGGCCGTGACATGAGCCATGCCGATCCGAGCGAGCGCGGGATCGGCATGGTGTTCCAGTCCTATGCCCTGTACCCGACCATGACGGTCGAGAAGAACATGTCCTTCGGCCTGAGCATCTCGGGCGCGCCGAAGGCCGAGATCCAGCGCCGCGTGCGGAAGGCTGCCGAGATGCTGCAGCTCGAGTCGCTGCTGGACCGCAAGCCGGCCCAGCTCTCGGGCGGCCAACGCCAGCGCGTGGCGATCGGGCGCGCCCTGGTGCGCGAGGCCGGCGTCTACCTGTTCGACGAGCCGCTCTCGAACCTGGACGCCAAGCTGCGCGCCGAACTGCGCCGCGAACTGAAACTCCTGCACCAGAACCTCGGCTCGACCATGGTCTACGTGACCCACGACCAGGCCGAGGCGATGACCCTGGCCACCCGCATCGTCGTCATGCAGGGTGGCCGCATCCAGCAGATCGGCACACCGGGCGAGGTCTACGAGCGCCCGGCCAACCGTTTCGTGGCCGGCTTCCTCGGCTCGCCCTCAATGAATTTCATTGATGGAGAACTCGACGTGCAGCGACGGTTTACTGCAGGTGCACTGTCCCTGACGCCGGACTGCGTGGCGCCCTCGGGCCCGGTGACGCTGGCGGTGCGTCCGGAAGACATCCACCTCAGCGAAAATGGTCCGCTGCAGGCCAGCGTGACGCTGGTCGAACCGATGGGGAACCACCAGGTCGTCTGGCTCGACTGCGGCGGCCACCAGCTCTCGTGCATCGTGCACGACCCACGGCCGCTGGCAAGCGGCCAGGCCGTGCGTTTCGACATCGATGCGGCGCGGGTATCCCTGTTCGATCCGGCCAGCGGCAAGCGCCTGTAAAGACAGGTGCCAGTGTCAGATGAATGCAGTATGCTTCAGTGTTTTTCGAATAACCGTTTTCCGATGAAGGATCGTCAGTGGCAACCATCAAGGACGTAGCGCGTCTCGCCGGCGTCGGCCTCGGCACCGCCTCGCGCGTGGTCAGCGGCAAGGGTTCGGTGTCGCCGGCCACGCTGGAGCGCGTGCGCAAGGCGATCGACGAGCTCGGGTTCCGTCCCTCGCACGCGGCGCGCGCCCTGCTGTCCGGCACCAGCCGGATGGTCGGCGTCTACATTCCTGTCCTGAGCGGTACCTTCTATACCCCGATCCTGCAGATCATCGACACCGAGCTGCGCGCCGCCGGCCTGCACATGGTGGTGGCCTTCGGCGTCGGCCTGGGCGACGCGCGCCGCCAGGCCATCGAAGGCATCGAGTTCCTGATCGAGCGCGGCTGCGACGGCATCGTCATGATGACCAGCGCGCTCACCGACGAAGACCTGGCCACCCTGGGCGGCAAGCAGAAACAGATCGTCGCGCTGAACCACGAGTTCAGCCAGATCCCGGAGCAGTGCTTCACGGTCGACCACGCGCTGGGCGGTCGCCTTGCTGCGCGCACCCTGCTCGACTACAAGCACCGCGACATCGCCGTCATCGCCGGCCCGGCGGCGCTGGCCGACAACGTGGCCCGTATCGACGGCTTCATGCGCGAACTGGAAGCCGAGGGCATCGACACCAGCAAGGTCTGGACGCTTGAGAGCGACTTCTCGCCCCAGGGCGGCTGGTCGGCGGCCAAGGAGCTGGTCGATTCGGGCTACAAGTGCACCGCCCTGTTCTGCGCCAACGACGAGATGGCGGTGGGTGCGCTCGCCTACTTCCAGGAGGCCGGCATCAGCGTGCCGCGCGACCTGTCGGTGATCGGCTACGACGACACGCCGAGCGCCGCGTTCTCGGCCCCGCGCCTCACCTCCGTGCACATGCCCTGGCGCGAGATGACGCTGAACGGCCTGAATGCCCTGCTCAACCGCTGCTACGACCTGCACCGCCCGGTGACGCGCACCTTCCCGGTCAGCGTGACGCTGCGCGCTTCGCTGGCCAAAGTGCCAAGCGCGACCCGAAACAAGAAGAAATAGAGAGGCACGGCCGCGCGCCGGCCTTTTTTTTAGATTGCAATTGGAAAGCTTTCCAAATATCCTAGCGTAACGAGCTAACACAGACCAGACCATGAAAAAAGCACCCCGTCCCGAGCCGAGCGCGCCAATGCGCGGCGATTTCGCCCCCGACTTCTTGTGGGGCTGCGCCACCTCCTCGTACCAGATCGAAGGCGCCGGCCAGGAAGACGGCCGGGTCGAATCGATCTGGGACCGCTTCGCCGCCACCCCGGGCAAGATCAAGGATGGCTCGAACGGTTCGGTCGCCTGCGACCACTATCACCGCTGGCCGGAAGACTTCGACATCGGCCGCGACATGGGTCTGAACGCCTACCGCTTCTCGATCGCCTGGCCGCGCATCTTTTCCGAAATTGGGGGCAAACCGAACCCCAAAGGCTTGGATTTTTATTCCCGCCTGGTGGACGGCATGCTGGAACGCGGCCTGCAACCCTGGGCCACGCTCTACCACTGGGACCTGCCGCAGTACCTAGAAGACCGCGGCGGCTGGAACGAGCGCGCCACCGTCGACGCCTACCTGGCCTTCGTCGATGCGGTGACGCGCCGCCTGGGCGACCGCGTGCAGCACTGGATCACCCACAACGAACCCTGGTGCACCTCGATCATCGGCAACTTCGAAGGCTGGCACGCGCCGGGCAATACCGACTTCAGGACCGCGCTGCAGGTGGCCCACCACGTGCTGCTCTCGCACGGCAAGGCGGTGCCGCTGATCCGCGCCAACGTGCGCAATGCGAAGGCCGGCATCGCCCTGAGCCTGCACCCGGTGCGCCCGGCCAGCAATCAACCCGAGGACGTCGCCGCGGCCGAGCGCCACGACGGCCTGCGCTACCGCTGGTTCCTCGACCCGCTGTACGGCCGCGGCTATCCGAAGGCGACATTGGACGCCATCGGCGATGCCGCGCCCCTCGTGCTGCCGGGCGACCTCGAGGCCATCGCCGTGCCGACCGATTTCCTCGGTGTGAACTACTACTTCCCCGAGACCATCCAGTACGACCCAGGTCATGCGCCGCTGTCGGCGCGCGTGCTGCCGCCGGCGCCCGGCGCCGAGACCACCTACATGGGCTGGGAAGTGGCGCCGCAGGGACTGGCCGAACTCCTGCTGCGCATCGAGAACGACTACCATCCGGGCCCGATGTACATCACCGAGAACGGTTCCTGCTATGCGGATGAAGTGAATCCACAGGGGGAGATCGACGACGTCGAGCGCCGCCACTACCTGATGCGCCACCTGGCGGCGCTGAACGCCGCCATCAAGGACGGCGTGCCGGTGAAAGGCTACTTCGCCTGGAGCCTGCTCGACAACTTCGAGTGGGCCGAGGGCTACCTGAAACGCTTCGGCCTCACCCACATCGACTACACGACCCAGGAGCGCCGCCTGAAGGGCAGCGGCAAGTGGTACCGCTCCTTCCTGCGCGGCGAATAAACCAACAAACAGCGAGACGACCCATGACTCCCATGCTTCGCAACCCGGTACTGGCGCTTGCCATGGCGCTTTCCTTTCCCGCCGCTGCGGCACCCCTGACCGACTGGCCGCAGGTGCGCAGCGCTATCGCCAGCGACGCCGCGCTCGAGCAGCGCGTCCGTGACATCGTCGGCAAGATGACGCTCGCGCAAAAGGTCGGCCAGATGACCCAGCCCGAGATCAAGAGCGCCACGCCGGAAGACGTGAAGCGCTACTACCTCGGCTCGGTGCTCAACGGCGGCGGCAGCTGGCCGAACGGGAACAAGCATGCGAAGGCGGCCGAGTGGCTGGCGCTGGCGCAGCGCTACCACGAAGCCTCGATGTCGACCGACATGGCGGTCAAGGTGCCGGTCGTGTGGGGCACGGACGCGGTCCACGGTCACAACAACGTGTTCGGCGCCACCCTCTTCCCGCATAACATCGGCCTGGGTGCGGCACGCAATCCGAAGCTGCTGGAAGAAATCGGCGCCGCCACCGCCAAGGCCACCCGCGCCAGCGGCATCGCCTGGGTGTTCGGCCCGACCCTGGCCGTGGTGCGCGACGACCGCTGGGGACGCACCTACGAAAGCTATTCCGAGAACCCGGAAGTCGTGAAGAGCTATGCCGGCGCCTACGTGCGCGGCATGCAGGGCATGCTGAAGGACGATGCCAACACCATCGCCACCGCCAAGCACTTCATCGGCGACGGCGGCACCGAACACGGCAAGGACCGCGGCGTCAACAAGTCCAGCAAGTCGCAGATGATCAACATCCACGGCGCCGGCTACTATCCGGCATTGGCGGCGGGTGTGCAGACGGTGATGTCCTCCTTCAATTCCTGGAACGACGTCGC
Organism: Telluria sp. ZB4P36; assembly: GCF_059685865.1. Lineage (NCBI taxonomy): Bacteria > Pseudomonadati > Pseudomonadota > Betaproteobacteria > Burkholderiales > Oxalobacteraceae > Telluria > Telluria sp. ZB4P36. The sequence continues at coordinate 178,800 of NZ_JCASIE010000009.1, read as the reverse complement.
CGGCGGCACCAACTACGGCAAGATGCACGGCAGCCGCGTCATGCTCACCGACGTGCTCAAGACCAAGATGGGTTTCGACGGCTTCGTCATCACCGACTGGAACGGCCACGGCGAAGTACCGGGCTGCGGCAACGACAGCTGCGCGGCCGCCATCAATGCCGGCAACGACATGGTCATGGTGCCGGACGACTGGAAGGCTTTTATTTCCAACACGATCAGGCAGGTGGAAAGCGGCGCGATCCCGATGGCGCGCATCGATGACGCGGTGAGCCGCATCATCCGCGTCAAGCTGCGCGCTGGCCTGTTCGACAAGAGCCCGGCGCAGAACGCCTATGCCGGAAAGGATGAGGCGATGCAGCCGCGCGCGCTGGCCCGGCGCGCGGTGCGCGAATCGCTGGTGCTGCTCAAGAACGACAGCCCGGTGCTGCCGATCACACGCGGCAAGAAGATCCTCGTGGTCGGCAAGACCGCGGACGATTTGTCGAACCAGACCGGCGGCTGGTCGATCACCTGGCAGGGTACGGCCAATACCAATGCCGATTTCCCGAATGCCGACACGGTGCTGGCCGGTATCCGCGAGGCGGCCGGCAAGGACAATGTCAGCTTCAGCGCCGACGCCAAGGGTGTCGATGTGTCGAAGTTCGACGTGGTGGTGGCGGTGATCGGCGAGCGTCCGTATGCGGAAGGCGACGGCGACATCGGCCCCAACGGCACCCTGCGCCACAGCGGCCGCTATCCCGAAGACCTGGCTGTGCTGCAGGCGGTCGCCGGCAAGGGCAAGCCGGTCGTCACCGTGTTCGTCTCGGGCCGTCCGCTCTACGTCAACGACCTGCTCAACCTGTCGGACGTTTTTGTGGCCGCCTGGCTGCCGGGCACCGAGGGAAAAGGTGTGTCCGACCTGCTGGTTGCCGGCTCCAAGCGCTATGACTTCACCGGCAAGCTGCCGTTCTCGTGGCCGAAGTCGGCCTGCCAGACCGACCTGAATGTCGGCGACAGGAACTACGCGCCGTTGTTCGCCTACGGCTACGGCCTCAAGACCGCGACCCGCTCGAAGGTGGGCAAGCTGGACGCCACCTACCCGGCCGGCGGCTGCGGCGTCAGCACTACCTTCCCGGTGTTCAGCCAGGCCGACCGCGCCAGCTTCCCGCTGACGGTCCGCAGCGGACAGCAGCAGCTGGTGCTGGGCGCCGACCTGAATGCGAGCTTCAGCCTGCCGGGCGTCGCCGTGCAGACCTCGCAGGTGAACACCCAGCAGGATGCCAAGCTGGTCACGTGGACCGGCCCGGCCACCGTCGAGGCGCGCGGTGCGCGGCCGATGGTGCTGCCGGCCGCCGCCGGGGCCAACGCGGCACTGCGCTTCGACACCATCGTATCCGCCGCACCGAGCGGCAAGGTCGCGATGCGCATGGGTGGCGGCAACCTCGACACCACGGCCCTGTTCAAGCGCCTGGCCGGCAAGGGCAAGCAGACCGTCAAGATTCCGCTGGCCTGCTTCCAGGCGAAAGGAACCGATCTCGCCAGGGTGGACGCGCCGTTCAGCGTCAGCAGCGACGCGGCCTTTGCCGCCGCGTTCACCAATATCGAGATCGCTGGCGGTGCGGCGGGCGAGCCGGATGCCGTGCGCTGCGGGGAACTGCAGTGAAGCTGCTGGCCGACATCGGCGGGACCAATGCCCGCTTTGCCCTGCAGTCGGGCGAGGGCTTCGACGATATCGAAGTGCTGGCCTGCGCCGACTACCCGACCCTGGACGACGCCATGCGGGCCTACCTCGCCAAGGCTGGGGCGCGCGGGCTGGCGGCGGACAGCGTGCGCCATGCGGCCGTCGCGATCGCCAACCCGGTCGAGGAAGACCGGGTCAGCATGACCAACCACCACTGGAGCTTTTCCATTGAAGCGCTGCGCCGGCAGCAGGAACTGGACACGCTGCTGGTGGTAAACGATTTCGCCGCGCTGGCGATGTCGCTGCCGCACCTGGCGGCGGAGGGACGCGCGCGCATCGGCGGCGGCATCGACTTGCCGAACCGCCCCATTGGCCTGATCGGACCGGGCACCGGCCTGGGCGTTTCCGGCGTCATCCCGGCGGCCGGCCGCTGGTTTGCACTGGCCGGTGAAGGTGGTCACGTCAGCTTCGCGCCGTCGACCAGGGAAGAAGTGGCGATCCTGGAAGCGCTGTGGGGTGAATACGGCCATGTGTCGGCCGAGCGCCTGCTGTCGGGCATGGGCCTGGAACTGATCCACTGGGCGCTGGCCGGCAAGCGCCTCGACGCGCCAGCCATCACCAGCGCCGCCATCGACGGCAACGCGGCCGACTGCGTGAAGACCGTCGAGACCTTCTGCGGCATCCTCGGCAGCGTGGCCGGCAACGTCGCGCTGACCCTGGGCGCGACCGGCGGCATGTACATCGGCGGCGGCATCGTGCCGCGGCTTGGCAAACTGTTCACGGAGTCAAGCTTTCGCGCGCGCTTCGAAGACAAGGGGCGCCTGAGTCCCTACCTTGCACGTATCCCGACCTATCTCATCACCGAGCAGTACCCGGCGCTGCGCGGCGTGTCCGCGATGCTGTCGGCTCACATCGCGGCACTGCAATAACCACGGAGACCCCATGCACAACGCAGCCCAGAATCCTTCGCCCGCGGCGGCGCAGGCCCCCGAGTCCGAACACGATTCACAAACCGGCGCGCACACCGGCGCACTCGTCATCGTCACCATCCTGTTCTTCATGTGGGGCCTGCTCACCTCGCTCAACGACGTGCTGATCCCGCACCTGAAGTCGATCTACACCCTCACCTACCTGCAGGCGATGCTGGTGCAGTTCTGCTTCTTCGGCGCCTATTTCGTCGTGTCGCTGCCGGCCGGGATCTTGATCAAGAAAATCGGCTACCAGAACGGCGCCGTCACCGGCCTGATGATCGCGGCGGCCGGCTGCGCCCTGTTCTACCCGGCCTCGACGCGCGGCTACGGCCTGTTCCTGTTCGCCTTCTTCGTGCTGGCGAGCGGCATCACGATCCTGCAGGTGGCGGCCAATCCCTTTGTCACCGTGCTCGGGCCGGCGCGCACGGCCTCGAGCCGCCTCACGCTGACCCAGGCCTTCAACTCGCTCGGCACCACGGTGGCGCCGGCACTGGGCGGCATCCTGATCCTGTCCACCGTCGCGCTGAGCGCCGACCAGCTGGCGGCATTGCCGGCAGCGGAACAGGCGGCGCACAAGGCGGCGGAAGCGGCCGCGGTGCAGGGTCCTTATTTGGGCCTGGCCGCGGCGCTGGCGGTGCTGGCGGTGCTGTTCGCGGTGGCGAAGCTGCCGAAGATCCGCCATGCGGATGATGGCAAGCCCGCCGTCGACGGCAAGGGCGGCGCCATGGCCTACCGCCACCTGGTGCTGGGCGCGGTCGCGATCTTCCTGTATGTGGGCGCGGAAGTCAGCATCGGCAGCTTCCTGATCAACTTCCTCGGCGAAGGCAACATCGCTGGCCTGAGCCACGCGGATGCGGCGCAGTACGTCAGCCTGTACTGGGGCGGCGCCCTGGTGGGCCGCTTCATCGGCTTCGCCGTGATGCGCTACGTCAGCCCGGGCAAGACCCTGGCCGTCAATGCGCTCGGCTCGATCCTGCTGGTGCTGCTGGCGACCTTCAGCGACGGCCAGCTCGCCATGTGGGCGATCATCGCGGTCGGCCTGTGCAATTCCATCATGTTCCCGACCATCTTCAGCCTGGCGCTGCACGGCCTGGGCAAGTTCACCGGCCAGGGCTCGGGCATCCTGTGCATGGCCATCGTCGGCGGCGCCGTCGTGCCTTTTATCCAGGGCATGTTCGCCGATACCATCGGCCTGCAGCCGTCCTTCCTGGTGCCGGCCGTGTGCTACCTGTTCATCCTTTACTTCGGCCTGAAGTACGCGAACCTGCACAAGCAGCCGGTGACGGCTGCCTGAGTTCTAGGAATGCCCGCCGCTGCGCAGCGCGTTCATCAAGCCGATGAAGCGCCGCGCCGCCAGGCCCGGCGGGCGCTCGTTGTTCCAGATGACGTCGACGAAGAAGCGCAATACGTTGGTGAAGTTGGCGGTCGGGATCTGCACCAGTTCACCGTGCTCCAAAGGCTCGCGCACGAAGCCGGAAGGCAGCCAGGCCCAGCCCAGGCCCGCCTTCACCAGCGCCAGCGCCGCGGCCGGGTTATCGGTCCGCCATTGCAGGCGCGCGACCGCGATGCGCTTGTCGACCTGCTCCGTATCGCGGCCGGCGACCAGCACCTGGCGCTCGGCGAGCAGGTCCTCGTCGCGGATCGCCTCCTTGCCCATGCGTTCGCACAGGGGATGGCTGGGAGCGACCACCGCGACCAGCCTTTCCTCGGCCACCTCTTCGAAGGCTTCGTAGGGCTCGCGCCCGTAGCGCTCGTAGACCAGGGCGAGGTCCGCGCGCCCGCTCTGCAGCATGGCCAGCGCGTCGGCCTGCGGCGCGGTGAGCACTTCCACTTTCAGCAGCGGGTATTCCAGCGCCAGCCGGCGCAGCGCTTCGCTCCAGGGCGCCGCCGCCAGCAGCTCGGGCACCAGGGCGATCCTCAGGGACGACTCCAGCCCCTGGGTCAGCGACAGCGCATGGCTGTTCAGGCGCCCCAGCTGTTCGAGCAGCAGGCGGGCCTGCGGGACCAGCACGGCGGCATGCGCCGTCGGTTTCGGTTCGCGGCCGCTGCGGTCGAACAGCTGCAGGTCGAGTTCCGCTTCCAGGTTGGCGATCGCCATGCTGACGGCGGACGGCACCCGCCCCAAGGCGCGCGCGGCGGCGGAAAAGGAACCGTGGTCCACCGCCGCCAGGAAGACGGTCAGCTTATCGAGATCGAAGGCCATCTTTCAATATTACTGACAGCTCCTGACTTTTTCCATCTTCTTTAGTGATATATGCTGCGGCCTGCGTTTATCTTTGAAAAGGAAGCATCATGGCGTGGATCGTTCTCGTTGTCGCAGGCCTGTTCGAAATCGTCTGGGCGGTCGGTCTCAAGTACACCGAAGGTTTTACCCGCCTGTGGCCCACGGTGGGCACCGTCGTGGCCATGGCGGTCAGTTTCGGCCTGCTCTCTTACGCGCTGAAGACCCTGCCGGTCGGGACGGCCTATGCCGTGTGGACCGGCATCGGTGCGATCGGCACGGCGATCGTCGGCATCGCGTTGCTGGGCGAGTCGGTATCGCCGGCGCGGCTGCTGTGCATTGCGATGATCGGCGCCGGCATCGTCGGCCTGAAAGCCGTGTCGTCCTGAAGGCTTACTCGAGCTCGCGCCACCAGGCCTTGCCGGCATGCGGTTGCGCGAGGTCGAGTGCTTCGCCCATCTCCGGCGTCGTCAGCTTCACGTCCCTGGCGGAGGCCAGCGCCGCGATGCGCTCCAGCGGGTCCTGCCAGCGGTGCAGGGCCAGGTCGAAGGTGCCGTTATGGACCGGCAGCAGCCACTTGCCCTTCAGGTCGAGGAAGGCTTGCAGGGTTTCTTCCGGCTGCATGTGCACTTCGGGCCACTGTTTGTCGTAGGCGCCGGTCTCCACCATCGCGAGGTCGAAGGGACCGAAGCGTTCGCCGATCTCCTTGAACCCCTTGAAGTAGCCGCTGTCGCCGCTGAAGAACAGGCGCAGGTCGTCATGCAGGATCACCCAGGAGGCCCACAGCGTGGTGTCGCGGTCGCCCAGGCTGCGGCCCGAGAAGTGCTGGGACGGCGTGGCGACGAAGCGCACGCCGTCGATGCTGGCCTCCTGCCACCAGTCGAACTGGCGCACCTTGCCTGCTTCGACGCCCCACGCGACCAGGCGGTCGCCGACGCCGAGCGGCGCCAGGAAGTGGCTGGTCTTGGCGGCCAGCTGCATGATCGCGGCATGGTCGAGGTGGTCGTAATGGTCGTGCGACAGGATCACGGCCTTGATTGGCGGGAGTTCGTCGATCGAGACCGGCGGCGCATGGAAGCGCTTCGGGCCGGCCCAGCCCACCGGCGAGGCACGCTCCGAGAACACCGGGTCGGTCAGGTAGAAGGCGCCGTCCAGCTTGAGCAGGATGGTCGAATGGCCCAGGCGGAACAGGGACTTGTCCGGCGCGGCGAGCAGGTCGGCGCGGCTCAGGGCGCGCACCGGAATGCTCCCCTTCGGCATGGTGCCCGCCGGCTTGTTGATCATGGCGTTCCACCACAACCCGACCATTTCGCCAAAGCTGTACTCGCGCATCTTGATCGCGTTGCGGAATTTGCCGTCAGCGAACTGGGGAGACTGCGCATGCGCAGGAACGGCGGCGGAAGCGAGGCTGCAATAGGTCATAATGGCGGTGATCCCGAGGATGAGGGTGGCGAGCAGAAGGCGCATGGGGTGTCGATTCATTAAAAGTACACTACACAGTGTAGTTTCACTTTTTGGAAAAGTAAACTGGTCGGTGTAAAATTAAGCGATGAACGAGATTCGTCTTACCGATCGCAAACGCCTGGCCATCTTCAGCGCGGCCGCGGCACAGTTTCGCGCCAACGGCTTCGAGGCCACCAGCATGGACAAGATCGCCCTCGAAGCGGGCGTGTCGAAACGGACGGTGTACAACCACTTCCCCAGCAAGGAAGAACTGTTCACGGAGACCATCGTGCAGCTGTTCGGGCGCAGTGCGGCGCTGCTGGAACTGCCTTATCGCGGCGACGTGAGCCTGCGCGAGCAGCTGACGGAGCTGGTGCGCCTGAAGATGCGCACCCTGGAAGACCAGGATTTCCTCGACCTGGCGCGGGTGGCGATCTCGGAGGCGATCCACGCGCCCGAGCGCGCCCTGCCGATCTTTGCGCGCCTGAACGAGCGCGAGGAAGGCGTAACAAGCTGGATCCGTGCGGCGCAGGCGGACGGACGCCTGAAACCGGGCGACCCGGCCTTTGCCGCCACCATGCTGCAGGGGCAGGTCAAGGCCTTTGCCTTCTGGCCCCAGGTGGCGATGGGCGCCGCCCCGCTGGGTCCCGGACAGCAGGAGCCCGTGATCGAAGCGGCGGTGTCGATGTTCCTGTCTTATTTCGGCGCCGAGCAGTAACGCTCGACGTAAGACTGGTGCGAGGGCAGGCCGGCCACGGTGCGGTCGATCTGTCCCTTGATCCCACCGAGGAATTGCGACAGCTCCTCGTCTCCCATCAGGTCGGCCGTCTGGTGGTGGCGATAGGGCATGATGCCCTGCCCCAGCATCACCTGGATCCAGGAGTTCTCGGCGAACAGCTCGGTGGGCGCGCGGAACACGCGCCCCGTTTCGCGGAACAGGTCGATGCGGTGCTGCAGGGACTTCGGCACTTCCATGTTGCGCGCATCCCTCCAGTAGGGCGCGTCGATCCGGTTGTTGACCTTGTAATGCAGGATGATGAAGTCGCGGATATGTTCGATTTCCGACGCGGCCTGTCGGTTGAATTCCTCGATGTCGGCCTGCACGATGCCCTCCGTCGGGAACATCTGCATCAGGCGAATGATGCTGCGCTGGATCAGGTGGATGCTGGTCGATTCGATCGGCTCCAGGAAGCCGCTCGACAGGCCGACGGCGACCACGTTGTGCTTCCAGACCTGGCGGCGCTGGCCCGGCGTGAATTTGATCACGCGCGGCTTCATCAGGGCTTCGCCTTCGATATTCCCCTGCAGTGCCTGGATGGCCGCCTCTTCTTCCACGTAGCGGCTCGAAAACACGATGCCGTTGCCGACACGGTGCTGCAGCGGGATGCGCCACTGCCAGCCGAAGGGATGCGCGATCGAGCGGGTCAGCGGGACGGCATCCCCCACCGACGCCGTCTGCAATGCCGCGGCGCTGTCGTTGAACAGCCACTCCGACCAGTTTTCATATTCGACCCCCATCGCCTGACCGATCAGCAGGCCGCGGAAACCGGTGCAGTCGATGAACAGGTCGCCCTCGATGTCGACGCCCGAATCGAGCGTGATCGAGCGCACCTGGCCGCTCAATGCGCTGGTGCTCACGTCGACGATCTTGCCCTCGATGCGCTGCACGCCGAAGCGCTCGCTGAACTTGCGCAGGTAGCGCGCATAGGCGCTTGCGTCCAGGTGGTAGGCGTAGTTCATGCCGCCCCGAGGGAGGTGGGCGAACTTGTTCTCCTGGGAGGCGCGCAATTCGAGGCAGTAGTCGCCGTACTCGCCCGCCAGGCCGCGCTCGCGGCCCTTGTGCCAGAAGTGCTGGAAGCCGGCGGTCCAGTGGTCGGTGCCGGTCAGGCCGAAGGAGTGGATGTAGTCCTCGTTCACGTTGCGCCAGTTTTCGAAACTGATGCCGAGCTTGAAGGTGGCCTTGGTCTCGGCCATGAACTCCTGCTCGTTGATCTCGAGGAGGTTATGGAAGTTCAGCAGGGTCGGGATGGTCGCCTCGCCCACGCCCACGGTGCCGATCTCGTCGGATTCGACCAGCTTGATGTCGAGGCGCTTGCCCAGCACCTTCGAGATGCAGGCCGCCGCCATCCAGCCGGCGGTGCCCCCGCCCGCGATGACGACGCGGCGCACGGGCTTGCCCATGCCGTTCAGACCCTTGTCCATGCTTGTCTCCTCAGCGGTTCATTCTTTTCAGTAGTTGGGCGCGGATGCTGCGCACGCTGTCGGCATCCATCGGCGCCAGGGCGCGGCGCGCGTTCGGCGGAATATGGGCGGCGGTCTTCTCATCCGCTTCGAACACGTAGTGGCGGAACAGCCCGGCCCAGGCCTTGCGCTGTTCCGGCGGCAGGTCGCGCACGCTCATCAAGGCATGCATCAGCGCGTTCATCGGCGTATCCATGTAGCCAGGCGACTGGCGCCACCAGTAGTTCACCAGCACGTTGAAGTCTTCCAGCGCCTCGATGTGATGCCACCACATGCTGGGGATGAACAGCGCATCGCCCGCTTCCATCTCGACAGCCAACGCATGCTCCATGGCCGTGGCAAAACGCGGGAAGCGTTCGAGATCGGGCTTCAGGAAGTCGACCAGGCTGATGGCCTGCCCGGCGGGCGTCAGGTCGAGCGGGCCGATATAGAGGTTCTCGACTTGTTCAGGTGGGAACAGGGTGAAGCGGCGGCGCCCGGCGACCACACAGGCCAGGTTGTCCGGCAGGTCGTAGTGGGCCGCGATGCGGGTACGGTTGCCGATCCAGATCGAACCCAGCGCGTCGCGCCCGCCGAGGTCGATGGCGTTCTCGTCGTGGAAACCGGGCAGGCAGCTGTCGATCGTGGTCGAGCCGACGTAGATGGCCGGCTGCTGTTGCGGGGCAGCGCCGCGGTAGCGTTCAAGCTCGGCCAGCACCTTGTCCAGGCGCACCGACACCGGTGCGAAGTTAAAGCCATCCATCGCCTCGTTGTAGAAGAAGCGGCCTTCGATCTCGGGCGGGCCGAACATGGCATTGACGGTGGCGTCGCGGTAGAAGCGGCGCAGGTAGGCGTCGGCAGCAAGCGCGGACGCGCGCGCAGCCCGGACCATCGGCCATTGCGCCACCAGGCCGCGCAGCACCACCGGTTCGGTGGACGCGAGGACGGCCGCCGCAGGGCGGCCGGGGCCGAGGTCGCGCGGCGTCAGGCCGGCCAGCTCGCGGATCGGCTTAGGCGCGGGCAGCACGGCGGGCATTTTTGCGGTCGATCAGCGCCCGGAAGTTCGACAGTGAAGCGAGCTGGAAGTAGATCGCGCTGAGGTAGCCGGCCTTGTGCAGGCTGTCGAGGGTTTCGGCGTCGAGCGCGGCCAGGCGGTCTTCGTTGATGGTGTAGAAGCCGGCGAGACGGTTCTGGGAACCGTCGTCGAGCGTCACATCGAGCGAGAAACCTTCGATCAGATCGTGCTTCACGAGGGCCTCGACGAAGGCGGCATTCGCCGCCATGCCTTCGTGGACGGCGAGCAGCATCGAATTGACGTTCTCGAGGTAGGGGCTCATGCCGCCGTGCGGCAGGAAGATCGGCTCGCCTTCATGCGTGCTGACGCGCGGGCTGTCCAGGTCGATGTGGATCATCAGCTCGTCGCCGTCGCGGCCGATCAGGAAAGGCAGGCGGTCGACCAGCAGCGGGATGGTGCTGGCATCCCAGCCTTCGTCTTCCAAAAACAGGTTTTCGTCGGACTCGAAACCGAGCAGCGCCACCGGTTCGAAGGCGCTCGCTTCGCTCTCCTTGCGGAAGATGATCGGATAGTGGGCCTGCAGCAGCCGGAATTCAGCCGGGAAGGTCGGCACGAAGGCGTGGCGCTCGGTGATGTCGCGGCCGTGGCGGGTGATCACGCGCAGGTCCTTGTGATCGATGTTATTCAGCAGTACGGGATTGGCCATCGGTGTCGTCTCTTTCGTTCTCGTTGTTTATGTCGTCGGAAGCCCGTGGCGCACGATGTGCGCGACGAGCATGCGGTTGTCCGGCAGCGCGGGCAGCATCCTGCGGGTCTGGTCGGCGGCCTGGCGCAGGAAGCCGTCGGCGATCGCGCCGTTGCCCTCCCCGATGCGCTCGCGCCGGGCCAGGCCGGGCTCCGGCTTGAAGCCCATCCCGTACAAAATATACTGGTAGCTCGCCGCCGGGAAGACTTCCTGGATGCGGTTGAAGTCGTAGCGCGAGGGCGGACGGTGGCGCCACAGCGCCAGCAGCTCGTCCAGGCGCTGCGGGATGGTGTCGCCGCGGCGGTTGTCGCGCCAGTAGCCATGCGGATCTTCCGCGCCCTCGCGGCGGCTCAGGACATAGTGCAGTTTCAGGAAGTCGATCACCCGCTCCCAGCGGTAGCTGAAGGTTTCGTTGAAGCGCCGGGCACTGAGCTCCATCTGCGCGCGCGTGACCGGCATCTCGTCGGCCAGCATCGCCGCCGACAATTCGACCATGGCCAGCGCCGAGGCTTCCAGCGGCTCGATGAAGCCGGCGGACAAGCCTATCGCGACGCAGTTGCGGTGCCAGAAGCGCTCGCGGTAGCCTGGTTCGAAGGACAGCTTGCGCGGCGTCGGGATGTCGTCGGGGCCGCCGGTCGCGCGGATGTAGGCGCGCAGCGCGCGTTCGGCCGCATCGTCGCCGGTGTGCGCGCTCGAATACACGTGGCCGATGCCGCGCCGGGAAGGCAGGCCGATGTCCCAGATCCAGCCGGCTTCCTGCGCGGTGGACGTGGTCTGCGAGGCGATCGGATCATCCTCGTGTACATAGGGCACCTGCACCGCCAGCGCGCTGTCGTTGAACAGGACGCCACGCTGCGGAAGGAAGGGCACGCCGTAGTGCTTCCCGAGCAGCAGCGACTGCATGCCGGTGCAGTCCACGAACAGGTCGCCGGCCAAGTCGCCATGCGCCTTGGTGTGCAGGGCGGCGATGTCGCCATTGTCGTGGGAGCGGATGCCGGTGACGTGGTCCGGCACGTAGTCCACGCCGAGCTTTTCCAGGCAGTGCTTCTTGAGGAACAGGCCGAACTTGCCGGCGTCGAGGTGGTAGCCGTAGTTGGCCACCGCTGCGAATTCGGGCGTGACGGCCTGCTTGGGCGCGCGCCCCTGCACGCACAGGTGCGGCTGGTAGCTCACCAGGTCGGCGAAGGGAACGCCGGCATGGCGCTCGAGCCAGCGGCCGGCCATGTCGGCCTCGCCCCAGCCCTGGGGCAGCACGAAGGGGTGGAAGTAATAGTCGTGGTCGGCGCCGCTGACCCAGCGGTTGAAGCGCGAGCCCTGCTTGAAGGCGGCATCGCATTCGCGGAAGAAAGCGGATTCGGACAGGCCGGCCGCGCGCAGGGTGTCGCGCATGGTCGGCCAGGTACCCTCACCGACGCCGATCGTCGGCACGTCGGGCGACTCGATCAGCGTCACGCGCAGGCCGCCGTCACCAAGCGCCTTGAAGCTCGATGCAAGGACGGCGGCAGTCAGCCAGCCGGCCGACCCTCCGCCCACGACGACGACATGCCTGATGGTGGTGATCGCCATATTTGTTTTCAATAAAACCAATGCTGGGCAAGTCTAACCTGAAAGTGAACACAGCGGACCGTGGCATCGGCCAGGGCCCGCTGGTTTTTTTGCCAGCCTCAGCTTAGAACTTGTAGCGGGCCGACAGCATGTAACGCGGACCGGACTGCTCCACATACAGCGCCTGACGCTCGTTACGGCCATGCACGCGCCGGATCTCGTCGGTCAGGTTGATGCCTTCCAACTGGACACTGATGTTCTTGTTGACGTTGTATCCGATGCTCAGGTCAAGCTGGCCGTAGGCTTCGACATACTGCGGGTTCGGCCCCACGCCGTCGAAGGTCGAGGTCAGGAACCTGTCGCGCCAGTTGTAGGCCGCGCGCACGTTCCACTTGTCGTTCTCGAAGATACCCACCAGGTTGGCGGAGTCGCTCAGGCCCACCAGCGCGAATTGCTCGCCGATGCTGGCATTGTTGTACTGCAGGCCCGAGTCGACCTTGGTGAAGTTCGCCTGAACGCCGAATCCGGAGGTGCCGAACATGTGCTGGACGTTAAACTCCAGGCCGCGCAGGCGTGCCCTTTTCTGGTTCGAGTAGCTGGTGATCTGGAAGTTGGCGATCGGGTCGTTCGGCTGGCCTGCGATGGAACCGGTGGCATTGCCGTTGACATCATCCGGTCCGCGCGTCACGCCAGGACGTCCCGCGAAGTTGCGGAAGATGTAATTGCGGATGCAAGTCGTGTCCGAACTCGCGCAGCCGGCGCCGATCGCCGCGTTCCAGTAGGCGCCGCCCACCGGGGTGCGCAGGCCGAAGGGCTGGGCGGTGACCTGCGACTGGCCGGCGTAGTTCTCCAGGCTCTTGCGGAAGTGGCCGACCGAGACGAAGCTCGACTTGTTGTAATACCACTCCCAGGCCAGGTCGATGTTCTTCGACTTGACCGGCAGCAGGCCCGGGTTGCCCTGGGTTCCCCGGCCGCCTTCGATACGACCCTGCACCTCGAGCACCTGGCCGCCGGTCAGCTGGTCATAGCGGGCGCGGCCGATGGTTTCGCCGTAGCTGAAGCGGCCCTTCATGTCGGAACGCAGGTCGATATCGGCGTCGAAGCTCGGCAGCACATGGTGGTACTTGCCGGTCAGGGTGGTGAAGGACGGCGTGCCGAAGCCCACCGCGAACTCGTTCTGCGACAGCCAGGTGTAGGAGGTGGCGATCGGCACCAGCGCGGTCGAGGTGACGTCGGTCTTCTCGTAGCGCACGCCCAGGGCGGTATGCACCGGCATCGCGAAGTCCCAGTCGGTGTTGAACTGCAGGTACAGGCTCTTCGATTTTTCGCGGGTGCGCTGGTCGGTGGTGTAGTTCGGTTTCGGCAGGTACAGCTCCGGCTTGCCCGTGACCGTCGCGGCGAGCTGGCGCAGGGCGGCGAAGTCGAAGGTGTAGAAGGTGTTGAACAGGTTCGGGTTGTCGTGGCCGTCGATGTTGTCGAAGTACTGGCGCAGGCTCTCCTGGTGGAAGTAGCTGGCCGGGTAATCCGACGCCTTGGTCGCGCCGCCCCAGGTGTCGTCACGCTGCTGGACCGAGAAGGCCGAGCGGTTCTTCACGTCGGTCGAGGCCAGGCCGAACTTCAGCTCGGATGCTTCCAGCATCTTCCAGCTGCCGTGGGTCTGCAGCTGGGTGATTTCGCTCTTGACATAGCCGTTCTCGAAGACCGAACCGGTCACCTGCTGCGGGGCGCGCTGGAAGTCGGCGCCCTGGATGCTCAGGACCGGCAGGTCCTTCGAGAAGTCGACGCTGGTGGTGCCGCGGCTGAAGCTGGCGGTGCCCAGGACGTTGGACGAGCCGAACGGGCTGTCCGGTACCGATTCGGCGGTCGAGCGGTGCGCGTCCAGCTCGAGGCGGACGTCGCTGTTGACCTTCCACGCCGCGTTGAAGCCGAGCGACTTGTTCTGGGTCTTGGTGGCGAAATCGGCGCCGCCCATGGCGATGTCGCTGTTGGCCGGGTTGATGATCTCGGTGTACACCAGCGGCGCGGCGACCGGACCGTTGGTCCAGGTGCTCGAGGACGGACCGAAGTTGAACCAGGCCGAGAGGTCCTGGCGGCGGGTCTGGATCTTGTTTTCAGAGTAGGTGTAGTCGAGGGTCGTGGTCAGGGCCTTGCTCGGCGCGAACTGGAACACCAGCTGGCCATTGGTGCGCTGGCGCTGGATGCCGTTCATGGCGTAGTTCATGTTCTGCGGCACCTGGTACAGGTCACCCGGCTTCGGACGGTTGGTGATGTTCTCGGAGCCCGGGGTGCCCGGCTGCGGGATAGTGCCCCAGTTGTTCTCGTCGCCGCGGAACGGCCCCCTCCAGCCGTTGCCGACGGAGGCCACGTTGTAGCCCAGATTGCGTTCCTGGTAGCTGGCCGACAGGCCGATACCGAAGCGGCCGTCGGCCGAGGTGTTGCTGTAGATGCCAGACACTTCGGGGGTGACCTTGCCGCCGCGCTGGACGTCCGCCGGCAGGTTGTCGGCCGAGCGGTCATACACGCCCTTGACGCCGATGCTGGCCTGCAGGCCCGGACGCGAGAGCGGACGCGCGGTCAGCACGTTGATGGTGGCGCCGATACCGCCGGTCGGGGTCTCGGCGCGCGCCGATTTATACACCTGCAGCTGGGAGATCGCTTCCGACGCGATGTTGGCGAAGTCGTAGGCGCGGCCCGGGCGGTCGCCCAGGCTCGAGGTCGGCATCTGGCGGCCGTTCAGCAGCACCAGGTTGAAGTCGGGGCCGACACCGCGCACGGTGACTTTCGAGCCTTCGCCGATGCTGCGGTCGATCGACACGCCGCTGATGCGCTGCAGCGATTCGGCCAGGTTGGTATCCGGGAATTTGCCGATGTCTTCGGCGACGATGCCGTCCACGAAGCCCTGCGCATTGCGCTTGAGGTTCATCGACGATTCGAGGCTGGCGCGCAGGCCGGTCACGACGACGGTCTGGACGCCGGCCGGCGAGGAGGGGGTGCTGGCTTCCTGAGGGGTGACCGCGGCCGGATCGGTGGCGGCGGCAGCGCCAGGGGTCGAGGCGACTTCCTGGGCATGGGCCGGGATGAATGCCGCGCACGCGCTGGCTACTGCCAGGCTCATCAATGTCTGTTTAGCCTTGGGGTAATACATGGTGCTCTCCTGTTTTTTTTAAAATGACCGTCACCCAATCCAACGGTGTCTCCACTACCTGTGCCGGGCTGCACGCTGCCGGCCTTCGATGCTGTCGTCCCTGCTGCCGCCCCTATCGCCGGGCACCTCCTCGCCACCACGCGGCACAGCGAGGACATGCGGCCAGTGCCGATGCCCTCGCTGTCAGGTAGCGGGTAAAAGCTTGCGCGTTGCGCTCATTCATCTGTTAATCGCTCCGGCTTGCATCTCGCGATGCAGTCGTTGATCAAGCAATTCGTCTGGTGCGTGGAAACGTTTCCACGTCAGTTGTCTGAATATTAGGGTTAGCAAAAAAAATTGTCAACGGAATATTCCACGTCGGTATGACCCGAAATGCGGCTGATTTGCAACACTTGGACAGATTTCATGGTAACGTTTCCAATATCCGACCGAAAAGGGGGTGAGCGATGGAGCGACATGGGACGATGTGGCCTGCCGGGCATGCTGGCCGCGCCGCTCTTGCGCTGCTCGTCGCACTGCATGCGGGCCTTCCTGCCGCCCAGGCAAGCGAAGCGGTGCCGGCATTCAGCTGGCCGCACGGGGCGCGCGCCGCGGTCAGCCTCGCCTACGACGATGCCCTCGATTCACAGCTCGACCATGCCCTCCCCGCCCTCGACAAAGTCGGCTTCAAGGCCAGCTTCTACCTGCAGCTGTCGAATCCCTCGGTGGCGCGGCGCATGGAAGACTGGCGCGCAGCCGCACGGCGTGGGCACGAGCTCGGCAACCACAGCCTGTTCCACCAATGCGCCCGCAGCAAACCCGGGCGCGACTGGGTCGCAGCGCACCGCAACCTCGACACCACCAGCGCGGAACAGATGCGCGACCAGGTCCTGCTGGCCAATACCATGCTGGCGGCGATCGATGGGCGGCGGGAACGCACGTTCACCGCGCCCTGCGGCGATACCCTGGCGGGCGGACGCGACTACCTTTCCGCGCTGCGGGACAGCTTCGTGGCGATCAAGGCCGGCAACAACAGCGGCGTCATCGACGCGATGCAGTCGCTCGATCCGCTCGCCATGCCGGTGGCGGCGCCCCAGGGCAGCAGCGGCGCGGAGCTGATCGCCATCGTCCGCCAGGCGATGCAGCGCGGGACCATGGTCAACTTCACCTTCCACGGCATCGGCGGCGACTACCTCAGCGTCTCCGTGCAAGCCCATGACGAACTGCTGCGCTTCCTCGCCGCGCACCGCCGGCAAGTCTGGACCGACAGCTTCATCAACATCATGAAACACGTCAGGCAGCAGCAGGCCCGCCGGCCTGTGGCGCCCTGAACGCACAAGGGGCACCCCGCCTGCGCAGTAGCCAAGGCTGCGGAGATAGCGGGCGCCATCCGCGTCATTCCGGCTTTTTTACGCTCCAGACCGCGGATTGCGCAGTTCATCGCAATCGCTTCGGTGACGGCGCGGCAGCGCCCTATAGTGCTTCCATTGCCACCCTACCGGAGAACAAGCATGAAAAAACTGTTGAGTGCCGCCGCCGTTGCCGCCACGCTCGCACTGGTCGCCAGCCCAAGCTTTGCCAATGACGTCGTACGCGAAAACCGCAGCGTCGATGCCAAGGTCACCAAGGTGAAACTGGACGGCATCGTCGACCTCGTTGTACGCCAGGGCAATACGCCCTCGCTCGTCGTCTCGGGCGACCGCCGCTTCGTCCAGCGCATCACCACCTCCCAGCGTGGCGACACGCTGGAAATCGGCACCGACTCCTTCAGTACCCGCCGTGGCGAGATGAACGAGAAACTACGCGCCGAGCTGACCGTGCCCAACCTCGCCGAATTCACCTCGGAAGGCGTGGGCGCCTCGACCCTCACCGGCTTCTCGGGCAATTCCATCCAGGTTGCCCTCGACGGCGCCGGGTCGGTGACCATGAACAGCAACTACCGCAACATCGATGCACGCCTGGGCGGCGTCGGCGGACTGGCCCTGAACGGCGTACGCGCCGACCGCGTGGACCTCAGCCTGCGCGGCGCCGGCCGCATCAGCATCAATGGCGAGAGCAAACTGCTGCGTGCCAAGCTGGCGGGTGTCGGCAGCCTGGAAGCTCAGGGCTTGCGCGCCGAGTCGGTCGACCTCGACATGAGCGGTCTTGGTGGCGCGACGGTGCACGCGACCCGTGCGGCCGAGATCGACCTGAACGGCATGGGCTCGGCCACCGTCTACGGTAACCCGGCAACACGTAAGGCCAACACCAACGGCATGGGCAAGGTCGCCTGGAAGTAAGCCGCGCAAGTGTCGCCACAGGGCCCGGCGCTACTGATTGCGCCGCTCCCTGATCACCATGCTGTTCCGCACTTCCTTCACCCCCGGCACGTCGCGGGCAAGCTGCGCCGCCCGTGCCGCGCTCTCGGGCGACTCCACGAAGCCGCTGAGCTGCACCGTTCCCTTGTAGGTTTCGACCTGGACTTCGGTCGCCTTGACCTGGGCGTCGGCAGCGAAGGCCGTCTTGACCCGGGTGGTGATGGCGGCATCGTCGATGTATTCACCGGTGCCACGTTGCGCGGACGAGGGGGCGCAGGCACTGAGGATCGCCAGCACCAGGCCGAGCAGGATCAGATGGATGCGGTAGGAAAGATTCATGGAAGGCTCCCGAGAGAAGGCAGACCAGCCCATTCTCTCGGGAGCCCTTGATTCGCGTTTGATACCGAACAAACGTGCAAACGGACCTTTTTTCAATCAGCTTTGTTCAATGCCAGTACCGGTGCCGCGGCGTCCCTGGCCGGCGGCCGCAGGGCAAAGCCGGGCCGCGCGATGTCGCGTCCCAGCACCACGCGCAAGTTGGCGGGCGCGCAGCCGGCCACTTCCTGCAGCTGCGCCTTGCCGAGGCGGCTGGCCAGGCGCTCCGCGGCTGCGCGGTAGCCCGCTTCGAATTCGATGCGGGTCTGGCGCACGCCGAAACCCGGCTGGTTCGACAGGCGCGCCACCTTCAGTCCGTCCGTACCGACCTGGCGTGCCAGCTTGCGCGCCATGCCCGGTACGCCATTTCCATTACGGACTTCGACCAGCGCGAGGCCTGGAGCACTGCCGTCCGGTATGGCCGGTGGCGGTGCCGGTAGCGATGCGGGTGCCGGCGCTGCCGCGCTTGCCGGCAAGGGCCCGCGCCGCAGCGCCAGCATGCCATCCGGTCCGGCATACAGCTGTACCTGGCCCCATCCCTCGTCCTCGCGCCCGGGCGTCTTGAGCGCGCGCTCGATCGCCGCGACCGTGGTCGGGCTGCCGGCGGCGGCATAGTCCGCGCGCAGGTCATGGGCGCGCAAGGCGCCGGCCTGGCTCAGCATCTGCTGCGCGCGCTCTTCCTGCCCGAGCATGCGCAGGGTCTCGCCCAGCAATTGCCAGGAACGGTGGTTCAGCGGATCGAGCAGGCAGGCCTTCTCGAGCGCGACCAGGGCCTGGTCGTATTCTCCCTTGAGGAAGTAGGCATGCCCGAGGTTGCTGAACAGGTAGGCCTTGCCCGGACCGGACGACAAGCTGAGCGATTCCGTCAGCGCCCGCCACAGCGCGATCGCCGTCGCGAACTCGCGCTGTTCCGCGTACAAGGTGGCCAGCCCGTTGCGCGCGTTCACGTGTCCGGGGGCCGACTGCAGCGCGGCCTGGTAGGCGGCGCGCGCTTCGTCATAGCGGCGCGCGAGGTGGTGGTTGCGCCCTGCCAGGTAGGCGTCGTCGGCGGCCGGCGTGGCGCCGTCGAAAGCGGGGTGCGTGCCGAACGGCGCACATGCCGCCAGGCCGGCGCCGGCACACAGCAGCGCCAGACGCATGAGTAAGTTGGTTCGCATCGTAGGCTCCTTCGTGTTCATTGCGCGCCGGTCAGTTTGCCCAGGGTCCGTGAAATCTGGATCATGGCCGGACCGAGCAGTACCATCATCAGCATGGGGAATATGCAGAAAATCAGGGGGAACAGCAGTTTCAGGCCGATGCGGGCAGCGCATTCCTCGGCCACGATGCGCCGCTTGTGACGCAGGCTGTCGGACTGTACGCGCAGCGCGTCGCCGACACTGGTCCCGAAACGCTCGGACTGGATCAACATGGCCACCAGCGCGTCGACATCCTCGACGCCCGAACGCAGCGCGAAATTGCGCAGCGCCTTCTCCTTGGTGAAGCCGGCGCGCATTTCCATCAGGACGAGCTGCAATTCCTGGGCCAGCACCGCGCTCTTGATGTGGATCTCGCCCGCCACCTTGACCAGCGCGCGCTCCAGGCTCAGGCCTGCTTCGACGCATACCGTGAGCAGGTCGAGCGCATCGGGAATGGTTTCGAAAATCTCGCGGCGGCGGCGTTGCACGATGCGTTCAAGGATGATGTTCGGCAGGTAATAGCCGAGTGCGGCCGCGATCAGCAGCAAGCCCATCAGGCGCGAGCCCGGCAGCGCCTTGCTGTAGATGACGGTCAATGCCGCCGCCAGTGCCGGAAGCGTCAGTGCGAGCACCGTCTTCGACGCGAAATACAGCGCCAGGGCGGATGGATTGCGCCAGCCGGCGTTCATGAAGCGCGTGCGCAGGCTGGATTTTTCCCACCCTTCCTCGGGCACCGACAGCTTGGTCAGCGGCTTGACCGCGCTGGCGACGCGTTCGACCCAGCCGCCGCCGGCATCCAGCTGGCCCTGCTCCGCATTGCCGTGGAAGCGGCGCAGGCGTTCGCGCAGGGCCAGCGGTGCAAACAGCACCAGTCCGAGCCAGGCGAGGCCGGAGACGACGCACAGGACGATGAGCAGGAAGATCAGCTGGGAGGATGTCATGTTCACCTCTGGATGGAATGCGGGCCGGACTCAGATGCGGATGCGGATGATCTTGCGCATCCAGACGCTGCCGACCACCATCAGGCCAAGGCCGTACCACATCATGCGTATGCCGCTCGGGTCGGTCCAGAGCACGCTGATGTACTTCGGGTTCATCACCACCATCATGCCCAGCACGGCGAACGGCAGCGCGGACAGGATCATCGCCGACATCCGCCCTTCCGCCGACAGCACGCGCACGTGCCCCACCAGTTTCAGGCGGGCACGGATGATCTGGCTGATATTCCCCAGGATCTCGGCCAGGTTGCCGCCCGATTCGCGCTGGATCAGCACGGCGATGATCATGTAGCGCAGGTCGGTCAGCGGAATGCGCGCGGCCATGGCGTGCAAGGCCTCGTTCATCGGCGCGCCGTAGTTGATTTCCTCGCGGGCGATGCGGAATTCCCCGCTGAGCGGCTCGGGCAGCTCGTTGCCGACGATCTGAAGCACGTTGCTGAACGAGTGGCCGGCACGCAGTGCGCGCGCAATGAAATCGGCGGCATCCGGCAACTGCTGCTCGATGCGGATCAGGCGCCGCTGGCGTGCGCGGCGCAGCAGGACCCACGGCACACACAAGCCGAACAGGGCCACCAGCACGCGCAGCGCGGCCGGCATCTGCCAGCCGAGCGACGCCAGGCCGGCAGCAAGCATGCAGCCGAGCGACCAGGCCAGGAACTGCCCGACCGTGTTGCCGGTGCCGGACTGCACCAGCAGGACATCGATCCGCTGCGCCAGCGGGATGCCGTGCAGGATGCGGTCGAAGGCCGCGTTGCGGCTGTAGGGACGCTGCTTGAGGATCGAGATCCGCTCGCCGCTGCGCCCTGAAGAGCCGGACATGACCTGCAGCCGGCGCGCGATGCGCCGCGCCGCCGCGCCATGCGTGCCCATCCACCACAGGTAGGCGCCCTCGATCGCGAGGACCGCGGCCGCGAACAGGAATACCACGAAAGCGTAGAACAGCGCGTCCATGCTTCCTCCTCAGTCGAAGGTCCGGTCGGGATCGAAGCTGTCTTCCGGCACCGGCACGCCATACATCTTCAGGCGGTCGGCGAAGCGCGGACGAACCCCGGTGGCGCTGAAGCGCCCTTTCACCTTGCCGTCGGCGTCCACGCCGCTCTGCTCGAAGCGGAAGATCTCCTGCATCGAGATGATGTCGCCTTCCATGCCGGTGATCTCCTGCAGGCTGACCACCTTGCGCGTGCCGTCGGTCAGGCGCGAGGCCTGCACCACCACCGTCACGGCCGAGACGATCTGCTGGCGGATCGCACGCGCGGTCAGGTTGACGCCGGCCATGCTGACCATGTTTTCCAGCCGCGACAGCGCGTCGCGCGGGGTATTCGAGTGGATCGTCGCGAGCGAGCCTTCATGGCCGGTATTCATCGCCTGCAGCATGTCGAGCGCCTCGGCGCCGCGCACCTCGCCCAGGATGATGCGGTCGGGGCGCATCCGCAGCGCGTTGCGCACCAGGGCGCGCTGGGTCACCTCGCCCTTGCCTTCGATGTTGGGCGGACGGGTTTCCAGGCGCACCACGTGCGGCTGGCGCAGCTGCAGCTCGGCCGCGTCCTCGATCGTCAGCACCCGCTCGGTGGCCGGAATGAAGCCGGAGATCAGGTTCAGCAAGGTGGTCTTGCCGCTGCCGGTACCGCCCGAGATCAGGATGTTCACCTTGGCCGCGCCCAGGCTTTCCAGCACCCGGATCATGGGCGGCGTCAGGCTCTTGTAGTCGAGCAGGTTCTGCACCGACAGCGGCGTGGATCCGAAACGGCGGATCGACAGCAGCGGACCGTCGACCGCCAGCGGCGGGATGATCGCGTTGACACGCGAACCGTCCGGCAGGCGCGCGTCGACCATCGGGCTCGACTCGTCGACGCGCCGGCCCACGCGCGAGACGATCTTCTCGATGATCTTGATCAGGTGGGCGTTGTCATGGAAGCTGATGTCGGTGAGTTCGAGCTTGCCGCGCCGCTCGACGTACACCTTGCTGGCGGTATTGACCAGGATGTCGGAGACGGTCGGGTCGTTCAGCAAGGGCTCGAGCGGGCCGAAGCCGAGCATCTCGTGCTGGATGTCGAGTACCAGGTGGTGGCGCTCGTGCTGGTTCAGCACGATGCGCTCCTCTTCGATGATGCGCTGGATCAGCAGGGCCAGCTCGTGCTTGAACTGTTCGGCGGTGAGCCGCTTGAGGCGCTCGAGATCGATGCGGTCCAGGATCATCTGGTGCATCAGCTTCTTCAGCTCCTGGTAGGCCTGGTTCGCGACTTCCGGCGGGACAGCGCCGGGCTGGCGCTCCTGGCCGGAACTCGCAAGGCGTTCACGTAAGGACATAAGTGGCTCCGGTCGTTCTGTCTTCCGTGAATCAGTCGTCGGCTTCGCCGCGCCCGAACAGGCGGTCGAACAAGCCCCTGCTCTCCTGCACGCGGCGGGTCGTCACCAGTTCGACCATGTCGGCCAGGCTGCGCGCGGCGGCGCTCGAGCGCGACAGCTGCAGCACCGGTACGCCCTGATTGACCGAGTCGGTCACGGCCACGTAGTCGTTGGGGAAGGTATGCACGACTTCGCAGCCGAGCGCCGCATGCAGGTCCTGCAGACGCAGCTTGCCGCCCTTTTCGTAGCGGTTGACGATCAGCCGGATGTGATCCAGCACGTAGCCGAGCGAGCGGAAGATGTCGAGCAGGCGGCGCGCATCGCGGATGTCGGGCAGTGCCAGCTGCAGCACCGGATAGATGGTGTCGGTGACGTCCAGCGCGCGCAGCGACACCGCGTCGATCTGGCGGCCGACGTCGAGCAGCACGTAGTCGTAGTGCTGGCGCGCGACACGCAGGATGGTGTCGATGTGTTCCGGCTTCGCCTCCCTGGCATGGGCGGCATCGTCGGCTGCCGCCAGCACGCCGAAACCCGGCGTGACGTGTACTACGCAGGACTCGAGAAACGGCCCATCCACACGTGCGATCTGCGCGCAGACGTCGGACAGGGTCATGGTCGGCTTCTGGTCGGACACGTACAGCGCAGCGTCGCCGAACTGGCCATGCAGGTCGATCAGCAGCACCTTCTTGGCGGCCAGGGTGGCGAGCGCGTAGCCGAAATTGGTCGAGATGAAGGTGGCGCCGCTGCCGCCCTTGCAGGCGATGAAGGCGAGGATCTTCCCGTCGCGCAGGCCCGAGACCCCGGCGGCGGCCGATATGCGGTCCATCGACTCATGGAAGGCGCGGTGCACCAGCGGCAACTGCAGCACTTCGCGCACACCGGCACGCATGGCATGGATCAGGAGTTCCGGCTGCTGCTGGTCGGCCAGCAGCATCAGGTGGGCTTCGGGATACTGGCGGCTGAGGCGCTCGAGCAGGGCGGCCTCGGAAGGCTCGGTCTCGGTGGCATCGATGATGACCAGTTGGGGGCTGTCGGCTTCGGGCCGGTCGAGTGCCTCGCGCAGGCTGGCGCGGACGGCCCCGAGGTTCAGCGGCGGCACACGCGCGGCCCCCTGGGAGGCGATCTCCGCATAGAGCTGGCTGTCGCGGCTGATGAGTAGCGCTTTCATGGCGGGCCTCGTTGCTGGCACATCGTGTCAAAGTGGAAGGCAGGCGCTCATCGTGCGCCGCCGGTGGTGACGAAGATCGGGGCCGGGGCACTCTCCGGCTGTGCGAAGCTGCGCTGGTAGCGCTCGTGTGCGCCCTTGGCCGCGCGGCCATCCACCCCGATGGCGGGATTGCGGTTGGACGCCGCCGCCGGGTCGAGCACCTGGACTGCCAAATTGGCGCGCGTGGCGCTGCCGAATTGCCTGTCCCACTCCGGCGTGGTGTGCATGCAGCCCTGCAGGCAGGCGGCCATCAGCGCCGGCAGCAGGAAACGGGTCGTGGTCTTCACGGATGCCTCCTATTTGAGTTCGAAGCCGCCGGCGGTCTGCGCGGCGGGGGGCGCGGCCTGCGGCGTGGACGCGGCAGCAGTGGTCGTGGCCGGGGCATCGCCCTCGAGACGGCCGCCGATCAGTACCTCGCCGCGGGTCGGGATGCCCACCTTGTCGGTCGGCAGCGAGTAGCCGGCGCCCGCGATCGGCTTGACCAGCCGCGCGGTGATGATGAACACCAGTTCGGTACGGTCCTGCTGGTAGTCGGTGCTGCGGAACAGCGCGCCCAGGACCGGGACTTCGCCCAGCATCGGCAGGCCCTTCAGGTTGGCCACCAGGTTGTTCTTCACCAGGCCGCCGATGGCGAAACTCTGGCCGTCATGCAGCTGCACGGTGGTGCTGGCGCGGCGCGTGGTCACGACCGGCAGGATCGCGTTGCCGGTGAGACCGACCGCCGATATGCCGATCCCTTCGCGCGACAGCTCCGATACTTCCGGCGCCACCTTCAGGTTGATGCGCCCGCCCGACAGGACGGTCGGGGTGAAGCGCAGGCCCACGCCGAATTCCTTTTCCTCGAGCGTGACCTTGTTGTTGTCCTGGGCAACCGGGATGTAGAACTTGCCGCCGGCCAGGAAGGTGCCCTCCTGTCCGCTGATGGCCAGCACGTTCGGCTCGGCCAGTATGCGCACCAGGCCGTCCTGCTTGTCGGCTGCCCCGACCAGCCGGTTGCCGTTGTCCTTGTCGAAGCGCAGGCCGCTCTGTGCCTTACCAGTCAGGAAGTTCGACACCAGCCGGGTCGTCCAGCTGCCCGAACCGAAGCTGAACGCGGTGTCGGTCTCGAGCCGCTCGAGCAGGGTCTTCGACACCTCGGCGATCTTGACCTCGAGCTGCACTTGCTGGGGCGCGCTGACGTTGAGCAGGTTGACCACGCGCGTGGCGGCTGCCGCGATGCCGCCGCCGGCACCGGCGCTGTTAGCGCTGCCGTTGTTGGCCAGCGGGATGACGCCGTCGTGATCGTTGGCCTTGTCGGCGGACGGCAGCTGGCGCAGCGGGCGCCGCACGTAGGCAGTCGCCAGCTCGACCGCGCGGGTGATCGCGCCGGCATCGCTGACGGTGCCGGTCAGCACCAGCGAATCGGCGGCGGCCATCACCCGGATGTCCTTCTCTTCGGGCATCGCTGCGGCCAGGGTCGCCTGCAGAGCGGCAGGGTCCATCGAGACCACGATGTCGACCACGCTGCACAAGCCGCTTTTTCCCTGCACGATCATATTGGTGCTGCCGACGTCGACGCCGGCGATGTACAGCGTGTCCGGCGACACCAGCATCGCCTGCACGATCGCGGGATTGCCCACGCTGCGGTTGAGCACCCGCTCGGGCAGGCGCAGCATGGTGGACTTGCCCATGTTGAGCGACAGCGTGGCCGGGCGCGCGGCCTCGCCGCTGCAACCCATCGTGGGTTGGGAGCGCGTTTCCTGCGGTTTGGCGGGAGCGGGAGCGGCCGGCTTGGCAGCTGCGGGAGCCGCATTGGAGGGCACGGCGGCGGCCAGCGCCAGGCCAGCGGCGAACCGTGCAAGATTGAGGCGTCTGTTCATGGCATCCATCCCGGATCGGTGAGGTCAGAAGCATTCCTGTGAAGCGTGCAGGCCGTTGATGACCTTGACGCAATCACGCCGCGGCGCTGCTGCAGGGGGGACTCGGCGCGGCGCCTGCGCCTGCGGCCGGGGTGGGCGCACCGGCAGCGCCACCGTCCGCACCGGCGAGGCCGGCGCCGGCAGCAGGTTCTCCTTGGTGGCCCCAAGGGTCTCGGCCGGGGCCGGATCGACCTGGTTGCGCAGTGCCAGCGACAGGGTGCCGACGCTGCGCGCCAGGTCGAGCTTTTCGGCCTGCTCGGGCGTGACTTCGAGCGTGACGGCATTCACGACCTTCGGCTTGGTTTCGTCGCGGTTGACTTCCTGCGCCACCGCCAGCACCAGGATCCGTTCCAGCACGATCTTGGAAATGCTCCGCTCGCGCGGCCGTCCGTTCTGCGCTTCCTCCTCGGTCTCGGTGCTGACGATGATGTCGACGTAGTTACCCGGCAGGGCGAAGCCGGCCACGCCGATCACGTCGTTGACGCGGACCGTGATGGCGCGCTTGCCCTCGGTGATCAGGGCCGACAGGCCGCCCACGGTGCCGGCCGGCGCCAGCTTGGCCTCGCTCAGCGGCTCGCCCGCCAGGATGCTGGACTTGAGCACCCGTCCCCCGAGCTTCTGGGGGTCGTCGAACGCACCTTTCGGCACGCTGTGGGCCGGCCAGTCGACCAGCTTGAGCATCTCGGGCGCCAGCCGCTGGCCGATGCTGATGTCGGCCCCCGCCACCACGATGCGGCCGGCGCTCTTGGCCGGCTGGGTCAGCAGCCAGCGCGAGGCCAGCAGGACGGCCGCCAGGCCGAACAGGATCGCGAGCGCCATCACGATCACGGCACGCTTGTTTTTCATCGGGCATCTCCCAGGTTACCGGGTTCGAGCGCCGCGCAAGAACCGAACAGGCTGCTCCACGCCTGGACCACGCTGTTCACGTCGAGACGTGGCGTGTGGTCGGCGAACCCGGCGAAGTCGGCAATCCGGCCCAACAGCTCATGCGGCCAGGCAGCCAGCAACGGACGCCGGGTGCGGCGGTGCAGTTCGTTGATCAGGTAATCGATGGCGCCGTCGTCGGCCTCGATGCCGCGCAGCCGGCATTCACGCCACAGCAGCGCGCGGTAGCCCCCTTCGGAGAGCGGGCCCACCGGAATCCGGTAACCGACGCGGCGCATGCAGGATTCATCCAGCACCGCCTGTGGCGCCAGGCTCGTGACCAGCACCAGGGACACGTCGAACGGCAGGGCGTGGCTGGCCCCGCCCGCCACCGCGACGTGGTCGGCGCCGCTCTCGAGCGCGCCCAGCCAGCGGTGCAGCACTTCGGCAGCCGGCACCCGCTGGCGGCCGATGTCGTCGAGTACCAGCAGGCCGTTGTTGGCCAACAGGTGCGGCGGCGCGCGCAGCACGCCGCTGGCGGCGTCGATGCGCAGCTCCAGCATGTCGCGCGCCAGTTCGGCGCCCACATGTACCAGCGGACGCTGGCACAGTGCCCAGCGCGCGTCGCAGCTGCGCCGGTCTTCGAGGCCTCGCGGCTGCAGCGGCGCCGGATGCAGGCCAGGGTCGTAGATCTGCACGATCTCGTGGTTGACCAGCACCGCGTAGGGAATCGCCACGGGCTCCTGGCGCAGCCGTGCGAACTTGCGTGCCAGCGTCGTCTTGCCGCTGCCGGAGGGTCCATACAACATCAGCGGGCGGTTCGAATGCAGCGCCGCGCCGATCAGCTCACGCACCGCGGGTTCGATGCCATCCTCCGCCAACGTGGCTTCCAGCTCGGCGGGGGTGACGCGGGCGGCGTCGGGCTGGCGCAGCGACTGCTGTTCCACGACGCCGCGGTAAGCATCGAGCGTCACCGGCGCCGGCCCGGCGTAGCGCGATTCGGCCAGGTACTCGGCAGCGGCGCGTTGCCCGAAGGCGGTCAGCTGGTAATGCACGTCGATGTCGGAATCGCCGTGCCAGGCCACCTCGGCCAGCTGCTCCGCGATCAGCCCTTGCAGCACTTCGCGCACCACGCTGACCGACAGACGCAGGCGTCCGGTCAGCAGCGAGAGCGGCATCTTGCCGCCGGCGTGCATGATCTTGACCGTGAGTGCGGCGACCAGGCGCGCTTCGAGGCCGGTATCGCGCACCGTGCGTGGCTGGCGCGGCAGGATGGGGACAGGCTCTGCCTCGGGTCCACTGCCGGCTGCAGCTGCCGGCAGGCTGTCGCATGGCCTGGATGGTGAAAACACTTCCATAAGGAAACCTCCTGATGAGGTGCGGATATTTCTTACATTTGTTAAATTGATTCTAACCATCGCTCCCGTCCCCCCGTTTGACCTCCGGCAAGGGAAGCGGGAACCGCGAAACCGGGGCTCAACGGCTCATCAGGAAGTAGATCGTGCCGGCGGCGATCGCCACGCCGTAGGGCATCGAACCGACGCTTGGCTGCGCCTCAGTCGGCGCGACGGGAAGCCGCAAGGCAATCCGCCGCACGAGGCTCCAGAAGTTGACCAGCGCCAGCCGCAGGCGCCCCCGGAAGATGATGATGGCCAGGGCCATGACGCCGCCGGCGCACCAGGCGAGGACTGCAATGTGCAAGGCGGCCAGCGGGCCGGTGAACGCGCCGACCGTGGCCATCATCTTCACGTCGCCGGCGGCCATGCCGCGGATGATGTAAAGAGGAAGAAAAATCAGGAGTCCGGCGGCGGCACCGCCGAAACAGGCCAGCAGGGCCTTGGCGGGCTCCGGTGACAGGGAGTGAAGGGCCAATGCGGCCACGAAGCCTGACAGCAGCAACAGATTCGGGATGCGCCGGCTCGCGAGGTCGTTGATCGCAGCGGCGGCTACCAGGAGCAACAGCAGTGTGTCGAGATAGGGTGCGACAAGCATGGTCGGCTCACCAAAAAAAGCCCCCGGTGCCGGATGGCACCGGGGGCGTCAGCGATTACCCGGCGGCGACACCCAGCTCAGTGCCGATATTCTCGAACAGCGTGCTGAGGTTTTCGCCAAGTTGGTCGGCCGCTACCGCAATCCCGAGGCCGACCAGTGCAGCGATCAGCCCGTACTCGATGGCCGTCACACCGTCTTCATCGGCAACGAAGGCTTTGATGGCGGAGGTAATGGTGCTCATGATGAACTCCTTGTAGTGGTTGATAGGACTTCTACTACGGGTCTTACTGACAGACGGGGCCCCGTCTTGTGCTGCTTTCGACTGCGTCTGTCAGTGGGTTCACTGTACCGAATAGTGCCGCGCGGCAAGTTGATGTCGGGCAAGTTTTCCATGTGGAAATGCCGGGGCGCTGTTCCATTTGCGTCTGCACAAACGCGCCGGGCCGGACGCTTAGCGTATTTGCATCAAAACGATAATTATTGTTAAGAATAGTTGCCTACTATACAAAAACGCATTATGCTGTCCCTCTTGCCCGCTTAAAAAAGCGGCAGCTATGCGATCAACCCGGCCGCGCTCATTGCCTGATTCAGTTCTCTCTGTTTCTGAAAAAACCGACATGGATTCCCTCCTGCGACACATGGTGGACATGACTGGCCATCGCGATCACACGATGCTCGACATCTCCGTGATTTCAGCGGTACAGGAACTGGCGGGGGCGCTGCAGACCCGGGTCTTGAACATCGCGACGGTTTGCGGCCAGAAATTCGTCCGTCCGCGCGCCTGCATCCGCGCCGGCGGCGTGGCCTGTCCGGTAGAGATGCACGACGGCGCCAGCCCGGGCGAGCCGATCGCACTCTTTCCGGAACTGGCGCACTGCCTCGAACACCACGATTCGCGCGCCGAAGGCATGGGAAGCGACGGCCTGCGCCGCCTGTGGCTGCCGATCTGGTTCGGAGACAAGGCCGATACCTGCCTCGAGATCACGCACGAGCATGCGTTCACCGCCGAGTCGATCCACACCATCAGCGGGATCGTCAGTGTGTACCGCAACTTCCAGAACCTGCTCGACTACAGCGAGCGCGACTCGCTCACCGGTCTCCTGAACCGCAAGACCTTCGACGACCAGCTGGCGCGCATGCTGCACTGCGCGGAAGCCGAGCCGCTGGTGCCGGGCCAGCCCGAACGGCGCCACCACGGCGCCGAGGAAAAGCAGTGGCTGGCCGTGGTCGACGTCGACCATTTCAAGAGCGTGAACGACCGCTTCGGCCACCTGTACGGCGACGAAGTGCTGATCCTGATCGCCAACCTGCTGCAGTCCTCGTTCCGTTCGCAGGACCGGGTGTTCCGCTTCGGCGGTGAAGAGTTCGTGGTGCTGCTGCGCTCGACCACGCTGGAGAATGCGCGCAAGATCATCGACCGTTTCCGCACCAACGTCGAGGCGCACGTGTTCCCGCAGGTGGGACGGGTCACGGTGAGCGTCGGCTTCACCAGCATCAGCGCCGCCGATTCGCCGGTGGTCACGCTGGGCCATGCGGACCAGGCCCTGTACTTCGCCAAGGCCAACGGCCGTAACCGCGCCTGCCATTACGAGGAACTGGTCGCGAACGGCCTGCTGCAGACCATCGCCACCAACGACACCGCCGAATTCTTCTAACTCGCGGGGGCAACCCGCTGCGCGAACTCCAGCGCGTCTTCCAGGCGGTCGTCGCCCCAGAACATCTCGCCCTGCACGATGAAGGTGGGCGCGCCGAAGATGCCTAGTTGGCGCGCAGCGGCGGTCTGCGCACGCAGCGCTTCCTTCGCATCCTGGTGTCCGGCGGCCTGCACCACCGCGGCGGGATCGGCAACCAGGCCGTCGAGGGCAGCCAGCACCACGCCGGCCTCGTCGATCTCGCGGTCGTGCACCCAGTTCTCGCGCATGATGCGGCGGCAGAATTCCCCGATCCACGGCTGCCCGCTGCCCAGCAGCGCCACGCGCAGCGGCAGCACCGCCCGGCGCGGAAAATTCGTCGGCCGCGTGAAGGCCAGCCCATACTTCGCGCTGCGGCGCGCCATGTCGCGCCAGACGTATTCGCCTTTCTCTTTCTGCTCGGCGAAGGGCGAGCTTTGCCAGCCGAGTTCGCGGAAGATAGGCCCGAGCAGGAAGGGCTTCCAGTGCAAGGGCACCCCCGCGCTGCCGGCCAGGGCCTCGATGCGCATCACGGAGAGATAGCTGTAGTTGCTGCCGAACTCGAACCAGAATTCGATGGGTGCCGCCATGTCTTCCTCCCGCTTCGTGGAAATGGCTATTGTCGCAGCATTGAATCTCAGGCGATGTTCATGAACTGCATCGGGTTGACGTTCCACTTCTCGGCCGGCTCGTGGCGCAGGATCTTGTCGCCGCCGCCGAAGCCGAGCGGCTTGGACAGGTCGAGGGTCTGCGGCTTGATATAGCCGGGCGTCTTGGTGCTGAAGAACACGTTGACCTTCGGCGTGAGCAGGCTGGTTTCGTGCGGCTCGATCACCACGCCCAGACGCCCCGATTCGAGCAGCACCAGGGTGCCGACCGGGTAGATGCCGACGCAGCGCATGAACTCCTGGGCCAGCGTCGGGCTGAAGTGGAACTTGCTCCACTCGTAGATCTTGCGCAGCGCTTCGGCTGCCGGCATGCCCTTGTGGTAGCAGCGGTCCGAGGTAATCGCGTCGTAGACGTCGACGATCGCCGCCATCTGCGCCAGTTCGCTGATGCGCGCTTCGTCCTGCTTGTCCGGATAGCCGCTGCCGTCGCGTCGTTCGTGATGGTGCAGCGTGATG
Source organism: Telluria sp. ZB4P36 (assembly GCF_059685865.1). Taxonomy (NCBI): domain Bacteria; kingdom Pseudomonadati; phylum Pseudomonadota; class Betaproteobacteria; order Burkholderiales; family Oxalobacteraceae; genus Telluria; species Telluria sp. ZB4P36. Next base: position 147,910 of record NZ_JCASIE010000009.1, on the reverse strand, counting down.
TCGAGCGGGATCGGGCCGATCTCCGGCGTCTTGACCAGGATGTCGTAGCCGTCGCGCGGATGGCGCTTGATGATGTCGAATTCCTCGTCGCTCAGGCGGCCCTGCTTGTTCAGGATGGCGTCCGGCACCAGCGCCTTGCCGGTGTCGTGCAGCAGGCCGCCCAGGCCGGCCTGGTAGATCGTGTCATCGTCCATCTTGCGCGAACGGCAGAACGCGACCAGCAGCGCGCACACGCTGACCGAATGCAGGAAGGTGTAGTCGTCCTTGTTCTTGATGCGCAGGAGGCCCAGCAGGGCGCCGGAATTGCGCAGGATCGATTCGGTCACGCTCTCGACCACCGGCCCCACCTTGTCCAGCTCGACCGCCTTGCCGAGGCGGGCATCGGCCATCACGGTGCGCACCAGGCCGGCGGCCTGCTTGCGGATCTGGGCGGCGCGCTGCAATTCCTCGCCCAGCGACACGCGGGTGACGATCAAGGGCTTGGCCGCGATCGCCGTGACTTCCGCTTCGGTCGCGGCTTCGGCCTGGGCCAGGGTCGGCGCATCGTCCACGTCCATCCCCTTGCTGCAATCGATGACGACGCCGCGGATCTTCGCGTTGCGGATCTTGTAGACCTCGTCCTCGGTCGTGAGCAGGAAACGGTTGCGCACGAAGGGATGTTCCATCCAGCCGCAATCGAGGTCATGGATAAACATCCCGACCTTCAACTGTGATGCATCCACCTTTTTCAACATGTCGTGTCTCTGCTCTGTGATAATGACGGGCGCCCCTCGGCTACCATGCAGTATAGCAAGATTGTTACATACAATCATCGATTGTTGCTGTTAAGACACACCCTTCAAAAGATGGAATTTCGTCAACTCCGGTATTTTGTCGCCATCGTCGACCACGGCTCGCTGTCGCGCGCCGCCCTGGTCCTGCACGTCGCGCAGCCGGCCTTGACCCAGCAGCTGCGCCAGCTCGAGGAAGAACTCGGCGCGCAACTGCTGCACCGCTCGGCGCACGGGGTAGTGAGCACCGATGCGGGCAAGATCTTCTACGAGCATGCCCAGGCGATCCTCAAGCAGGTGGCCGATGCGCGTTCGGCCGTGGTCCAGTCCACCACCCGGCCCTCGGGCAGCGTGTCGCTCGGCCTGCCCCACAGTATTTCGGGCGCACTGGCGCTGCCACTGCTGCGCGCCGCGCGGGCCAGGTATCCCGAAATCACGCTCCAGCTGACCGAGGAGATTTCGGGCAGCCTCACCGAGCAGCTGAAGTCGGGCCGCCTGAACCTGGCGGTGCTGTTCGACGAAGTCCCGGCCGGACACTTCACCGCCACCGCCCTGGTCGAGGAAGACCTGATGTTCATCTGCCGCGCCGGTTCGGCGTTCGCGCCGGCGGCAGCGACGCTGACCCTGAAGGAAGCGCTGGCCAGCACCCTGATCCTGCCGGCGCGCCAACACGGCGTGCGGCCGCTGGTCGAGCAGGTGGCGCAAGGCGCGGGCCTGGCGCTCGGTCCCGTCCTCGAGATTAACTCCCTCGCGATCCTGCGCTCGGCCCTGCTGGCCGATCTCGGCGCCACCCTGCTGCCGGTGGCGCCCCTGCTGGCCGACATCGAGCGTGGCGCGATGGCGGCCTGGCCGGTCGGCGAGCCGGCGGTGACGCGCCATGTGACGCTGTGTGCGTCGCGGAATATCCCGCTGACGAATGCGGCGGCGGCGATCGGGAAGCTGGTGCGCGAAGTGACCGAAGACCTGTGCGCGCGCGGCGCCTGGCCGGGTGCGCGCCTGAGCGCGGGTTGAGCATATAACGGTCATCATTTTTTCTTATACCCCCATCCGCATTCCCTATTGGCCCTGGCTGGCCTAAGTCCCTACACTCCACGCGGTCAAAAAGCGCCTCTGCCTACCCGGCGGCCGGCGCCACAGCACCGAACCACACAATGGAGACCCGCATGCCAGATACCGTCACGCCACAGGCCGTGGCGCCGGACGTTTCGTCCCGCCTTCACACCGTTACCTTGGACGACAAATACACCGCCAAGTCCGGCAACATCTTCCTGTCCGGTATCCAGGCCCTCGTGCGCCTGCCGATGATGCAGCGCGAGCGCGACGCCGCCGCCGGCCTGAACACCGCCGGCTTCGTGTCCGGCTACCGCGGCTCGCCCCTCGGCGGCCTCGATGAGACTCTGTGGAAGGCCAAGGGCCACCTGGAAGCGAACAAGATCCAGTTCGTGCCGGGCGTGAACGAAGACCTGGCCGCGACCGCGGTCTGGGGCACCCAGACCGTCGACCTGATCGGACCCGCCAAGTACGATGGCGTGTTTGCCATGTGGTACGGCAAGGGCCCGGGCGTGGACCGCTGCGGCGACGTCTTCAAGCACATGAACCATGCCGGCACCGCGCAGCATGGCGGCGTGCTGCTGGTGGCCGGCGACGACCACGGCGCCTATTCCTCGACCCTGCCGCACCAGTCCGACCACATCTTCTCGGCCTGCATGATCCCGGTGCTCTACCCCTGCAACGTGCAGGAATACCTGGACCTGGGCGTGCATGGCTGGGCCATGTCGCGCTACTCGGGCTGCGCGGTCGCCTTCAAGGCGCTGGCCGACACGGTCGAATCGAGCGCATCGGTCGACGCCAATCCCTTCCGCGTCGAGGTGAAGTATCCGAAGGACTTCACGATGCCCGAAGGCGGCCTGAATACCAGGTTGTCCTCGGTTCCGCTGGGCCAGCAGGCGCGCGCCCAGGAAGCGCTGATGCAGGACTATAAGATCTACGCGGCGCTGGCCTACGCCCGCGAGAACAAGCTGAATCGCACAACCATCGACAGCCCGGACGCGAAACTCGGCATCATCGCCTCGGGCAAGTCCTACCTCGACGTGCTGGAAGCGCTGGAAGAACTGGGCATCGACGAAGCCATGGCCGCCAAGGTCGGCCTGCGCCTGTACAAGGTCGCGATGATCTGGCCGCTGGAACCGGAAGGCGTGCGCGAATTCGCGCAAGGCCTGGAAGAGATCCTGGTGGTCGAAGAGAAGCGCCAGGTCGTCGAGTACCAGCTCAAGGAACAGCTGTACAACTGGCGCGACGACGTGCGCCCCCACATCGTCGGCAAGTTCGACGACAAGGGCGAATGGGTCGCGCCGCGCGGCGACTGGCTGCTGCCGCCGAAGGCCGACTTCTCGGTGGCGCAGGTCGCCCGCGTGATCGCCGGCCGCATCGCGCGCCTCGTCACCGATGAAGCCACCTGCGACCTGATCAAGGCGCGCCTGTCCTTCCTCGAAGCCAAGGACGCGGTGCTGCAGAAGGCGATCACCACGCCCTTCCGCCCGGCCTTCTATTGCTCCGGCTGTCCGCACAACACCTCGACCAAGGTGCCGGACGGTTCCTTCGCGCTGGCCGGCATCGGCTGCCACGTGATGGCGACCTCGATCTACCCGGAGATGAACAAGCTGACCACCCACATGGGCGGCGAAGGCACGCCCTGGATCGGCCAGGCCGCGTTCTCGCAGGTGCCGCACGTGTTCCAGAACCTGGGCGACGGCACCTACTTCCACTCGGGCTACCTGGCGATCCGCGCCGCGGTGGCGGCCAAGGTCAATATCACCTACAAGATCCTGTACAACGACGCGGTCGCGATGACCGGCGGCCAGCCGGTCGACGGCCAGACCTCGGTGCCGATGATCGCGCAGCAGATGGCGGCCGAAGGCGTCAAGCGCATCGCGCTCGTCACCGAAGACCTGTCGCGCTACGCGGATCGCTCCAAGCTGCCGGAGATGGTCACCCTGCACGACCGCAAGCACATGGACGACGTCCAGCGCGAGCTGCGCGAGCTGCCGGGCGTGACCGTCATCATCTATGACCAGACCTGCGCCGCCGAGAAGCGCCGCCGCCGGAAAAAAGGCGAGTTCCACGATCCGAACCAGCGCATGGTGATCAACGAAGCCGTGTGCGAAGGCTGCGGCGACTGCGGCATCCAGTCGAACTGCGTCTCGATCCTGCCGAAGGAAACGGAATTCGGCCGCAAGCGCCAGATCGACCAGTCCTCGTGCAACAAGGACTATTCCTGCGCCAAGGGCTTCTGCCCGAGCTTCGTCACCGTCGAAGGCGGCACGCTCAAGAAGAGCAAGGCCGGCGTGTCGAAGAACGGCGCCGACGATGGCTGGGGTTCGCTCCCTGAGCCGGTCCTGCCGAGCGTCGAGCATCCGTACAACATCCTGATCAACGGCATCGGCGGCACCGGTGTCATCACCGTCGGCGCGCTGATGGGCATGGCCGCCCACCTCGAGGGCAAGGGCGCATCGGTGCTGGACATGACCGGCATGAGCCAGAAGAACGGCTCGGTGACCTCGCACGTGAAGATCGCCGCCACCCCGGACCGCCTGCGGGCACAGCGCATCGCCACCGGCGAAGCGGACCTGATCCTGGGCTGCGACATCCTGACCACCGGCGCCGCCGATGCGGTATCCAAAATGCGTCCGGGCCGCACCCTGGCCATCGTCAACCTGCACGAGCAGCCGACCGGCAGCTTCGCCCAGCAGCGCGACTGGGAATTTCCGCTAGGTGACGTGCGTGCGCTGATCCTGGAAGCCGTGGGTGGCGAGTCGGGCGCCGATTTCGTCGACGCGACCAAACTCGCGACCGCGCTGATGGGCGACTCGATCGCGACCAACCTGTTCCTGATGGGTTATGCCTGGCAAAAGGGCCGCATCCCGCTGTCGGAAGCCGCCCTGCTGCGCGCGATCGAGCTGAATGGCGTGGCGGTAGCCTCGAACAAGATGAGCTTCCTGTGGGGCCGCCGCGCCGCCGTGGACTTCAAGCGCGTCGAGAAGCAGGCCACGCCGACCCAATCCATCGTGGTGCAGATGCCGCAGAGCCTGGAGACCGTCATCAAGAAGCGCGTCGAGTTCCTGACCGGTTACCAGAACGCCGCCTATGCGGGCGTGTACGAAGACCTGGTGGCGCGCGTGCGCGCGGCCGAGTCGGCGCAAGGACTGGGCAACAAGCTGTCCCTGGCGGTCGCCAAGTACTACTGCAAGCTGATGGCCTACAAGGACGAGTATGAAGTGGCGCGCCTGTACACCGACGGCCGCTTCGTCGAGCAGCTCAAGACCCAGTTCGAAGGTGACTTCAGCCTGAAGTTCAACCTGGCCCCGCCGCTGTTCGCGAAGAAGGACGCCAAGGGCCACATGGTCAAGGCGCAGTACGGCTCCTGGATGTTCGGCGCCTTCAAGCTGCTGGCGAAAATGAAAGGCCTGCGCGGCGGCGCCTTCGACATCTTCGGCCACACGGCGGAGCGCAAGATGGAGCGTGCCCTCATCGCCGAGTACCGCGAACTGGTCGAAGGCCTGATCGCCAGGCTGGACGCGGCCAACCATGCGGATGCCGTCGAACTGGCCTCGCTGCCGGAACAGATCCGCGGTTTCGGCCACGTGAAGGAAAAAGCCGTGGCCGAGTTCCGTGCACGCAAGGCTGAGCTGTTGTCCGGCAACGTCAAGCGCCGCGCCGCGTAATGATCCCGAGGGGGCGGCAATGCCGCTCCCTTCCGCGTGCCCGGCTTGACGTTAACGTTAACGTCATATACCGTACCAGGATACCCCTGTCCTCCCGAACTGCCAAGGACCCAATCCAATGAACGACATCACCACCGCCGCGAAACTCGACCTGCCGGAGCAGCCGAAGCTGGCCAACAAGGTGCGCTTCGTCACCGCCGCTTCCCTGTTCGACGGCCATGACGCCTCGATCAACATCATGCGCCGCATCCTGCAGTCGAACGGCGCCGAAGTGATCCACCTCGGCCACAACCGCTCGGTCGACGAAGTCGTCACCGCGGCCCTGGCCGAAGACGTGCAAGGCATCGCCATCTCGAGCTACCAGGGCGGCCACGTCGAATATTTCAAGTACATGATCGACCTGCTGCGCCAGCGCGGCGGCGCCCACATCAAGGTGTTCGGCGGCGGCGGCGGCGTGATCGTCCCGGGCGAGATCGAGGAGCTGCACGCCTACGGCGTCACCCGCATCTTCAGCCCGGAAGACGGCCAGCGCATGGGCCTGGTCGGCATGATCCGCTCGATGCTGGAAAGCTGCGACGTCGATCTGTCCTCCTACGCGCCGACCTCGATCGAGGCGCTGCAGCAAGGCGACATCGCCGCACGCCACCGCCCACTGGCTCAGCTGATCACCGCGCTGGAAAGCGGCAAGGCCGACGCGTCGCTGCGCAAGCAGATCGTCGACACCGCCGAGACGCTGAAGGTGCCGACCCTGGGCATCACCGGCACCGGCGGCGCCGGCAAGTCCTCGCTGACCGATGAACTGATCCGCCGCATCCGCCTCGACCAGGGCGACCGCCTCAACATCGCCGTCATCTCGATCGACCCGTCGCGCCGCAAGTCGGGCGGCGCCCTGCTGGGCGACCGCATCCGCATGAATGCAATCAACCCATGGAATGACCAGGCGCGCGTCTTCATGCGCTCGCTCGCCACCCGTGAAGCCGGTTCGGAAATCTCGCAGGCGCTGCCGGACGTGATCGCCGCCTGCAAGGTGGCCGGCTTCGACCTGGTGATCGTCGAAACCTCGGGCATCGGCCAGGGCGACGCCGCCATCGTGCCGCACGTCGACACCTCGATGTACGTGATGACCCCGGAATTCGGCGCCGCCTCGCAGCTCGAGAAGATCGACATGCTCGACTTCGCCGACTTCATCGCGATTAACAAATTCGACCGCAAGGGCGCGCAGGATGCCCTGCGCGACGTCGCCAAGCAGTACCAGCGCAACCGCGAACTGTGGAGCAGGCAGCCCGACGAAATGCCGGTCTACGGCACCCAGGCTTCGCGCTTTAACGACGACGGCGTCACCGCCCTGTACCACGGCCTGCTGCCGAAGCTGGCCGAGCTGGGCCTGCAGGTCGAGCCGAGCAAGCTGACTGCGCCTTCGCAGAAGTACTCGAGCGGCAAGAACGTGATCGTGCCGCCGGCCCGTGCGCGTTACCTCGCCGAGATCGCCGACACCGTGCGCGGCTACCACCGCAACGTAAAAAAGCAGGTGCAACTGGCGCGCGAGCGCCAGCAGCTGAGCGAGACCAAGCGCATGCTGGCCGCCGCCAACCGTGACGTGGTCCTCGATGACCTGATCACGGAACGCGAGAACGCCATGGAAGGCGGCGCCCGAAAGCTGCTGGCCATGTGGCCGGACATGCAGGCCGCCTACGCGGGCGACGATTACGTCGTCAAGATCCGCGACAAGGAAATCCGTACCCGCCTGGTGCAGAAGACCCTGTCGGGCAACCCGATCCGCAAGGTGGCCCTGCCGAAATTCGAAGACCACGGCGAGGTCCTGCGCTTCCTGATGCTGGAAAACGTACCGGGCTCCTTCCCCTACACGGCCGGCGTGTTCGCCTTCAAGCGCGAAGGCGAAGACCCGACCCGCATGTTCGCGGGCGAAGGCGACGCCTTCCGCACGAACAAACGCTTCAAGCTGGTGTCGACCGGCATGGACGCGAAACGCCTGTCCACCGCGTTCGACTCGGTGACCTTGTACGGCGCCGACCCGGCGCTGCGTCCCGACATCTACGGCAAAGTCGGCAACTCGGGCGTGTCGATCGCGACCCTGGACGACATGAAGGTGCTGTACGACGGCTTCGACCTGTGCAGCCCGTCGACCTCGGTCTCGATGACCATCAACGGCCCGGCCCCGACCATCCTGGCGATGTTCATGAACACCGCCATCGACCAGCAGATCGACAAGTTCGTGGCCGATAACCATCGCCAGCCGACCGACGACGAAGCCCAGAAGATCAAGGACTGGGTCCTGATGAACGTGCGCGGCACCGTGCAGGCCGACATCCTGAAGGAAGACCAGGGCCAGAACACCTGCATCTTCTCGACCGAGTTCTCGCTGAAGGTGATGGGCGACATCCAGGAATACTTCGTGCACCATCAGGTGCGCAATTTCTACTCGGTGTCGATCTCGGGCTACCACATCGCCGAAGCCGGCGCGAACCCGATCTCGCAGCTGGCCTTCACGCTGTCGAACGGCTTCACCTTCGTCGAAGCCTACCTGGCACGCGGCATGCACATCGACGACTTCGCCCCGAACCTGTCGTTCTTCTTCTCGAACGGCATGGATCCGGAATACACGGTGCTGGGCCGCGTGGCGCGCCGCATCTGGGCGGTGGCGATGCGCGACAAGTACGGCGCCAACGAGCGTTCGCAGAAGCTGAAGTACCACATCCAGACCTCGGGCCGCTCGCTGCACGCGCAGGAGATCGACTTCAACGATATCCGTACCACGCTGCAGGCGCTGATCGCGATCTACGACAACTGCAACTCGCTGCACACCAACGCCTACGACGAAGCGATCACCACGCCGACCGACGAATCGGTCCGCCGCGCACTGGCGATCCAGCTGATCATCAACCGCGAATGGGGCCTGGCGAAGAACGAGAATCCGAACCAGGGTTCCTTCATCATGGACGAGCTGACCGACCTGGTCGAAGAGCAGGTAATGCAGGAGTTCGAGCGCATCGCCGAGCGCGGCGGCGTGCTGGGCGCGATGGAAACCGGCTACCAGCGCGGCAAGATCCAGGAAGAGTCGATGCTGTACGAGCACAAGAAGCACGACGGCTCGCTGCCGATCATCGGCGTGAACACCTTCCGCAACCCGAACGGCGCCGGCGCACCGGCGACGATCGAGCTTGCGCGTTCGACCGACGACGAGAAGCAGTCGCAGCTGACCCGCCTGGAAGCCTTCCATGCGCGTAACGCGGACAAGGCGCCCGCCGCCCTGGCAGCACTGCAGCAGGCCGCGATCGACAACGAGAACGTGTTCGCCAGGTTGATGGACGCGGTGCGCGTCTGCTCGCTGGGCCAGATCACGACCGCGCTGTTCGAGGTCGGCGGGCAGTACCGCCGCAATATGTAAGTCCTTGTGCCGTGTGCTTCGCTAGCCGAAGCACACCGCATACACCGGCGGCAGCGTGGTGGACAAAGTCCGCCAGCTGTCGCCGCCGTTTTCCGAGATCCACACCCCGCCCGTCGTCGACCCCATCAGCAGGGTACGGCCGTCGCCGCTCACCGCCAGTCCGTGGCGGTACACCAGGTCATAGCAATGCTCCTGCGGCAGCCCATGGCGCAGCACCTCGAAGCTCTTGCCGCCGTCGCGGGTGCGCAGCACCGCCAGGGCCGCGCCGACCGGAATGCGGCGCTGGTCCGCCTCGGCCGGCACGAACCAGGCCGTGTCGGCATCAAGCGGATGGGCCGCCACCGCGAAACCGAAATGCGACAGCGGCGCGCCCGTGATCTCCTGCCAGCGCCGCCCGCCGTCGAGCGAGCGCCACATACCGTTGTGGTGCTGGCACCAGAGCACGTCCGGCTGCCCGGCGCAGCGCACGATGCGGTGCGGGTCCTGCACTTCCTCGTTCTCGTTCATCTCGGGCGGCATGTAGTCGGCACGCATGCCGGTCGCGCTGACGGTCCAGGCTTCGCCGCCATCCTCGCTGCGCCAGGCGCCGCCGCAGGACACGCCCACCAGCAAGCGCCCGGCGTCGCGGGGATCGATGCTGATGCTGTGGATGCCGGGAACGTCGTAGCCGCCGCCGAACCAGCTGGCGCGCTGCGGCACGTCCCACAACGAACGCACCAGTTGCCACGAATCGCCGTGGTCGCGCGAAACGAACAGGCCGCCGGGCAGCGTACCCGCCCACAGCAGGCCGGGCTGGCTGGCGTGGCCCGCCTCCAGCGCCCAGATCATCCGGTTGTTCCAGTCGGTCTTGTCTTCACTGCCCTCGGGCTTGGGCGGATAGGCGGGCGCCGGCAGTTCGGTCCAGGTTTCGCTGCCGGCGCGGCGGCGGTGCAGCTTCACCCCGAAGTGGCCCAGGTTGAGTGCCGCATACAGGGCGCCGTCGCGCGGGTCCGGCAGCGCCATCGATACCGGCTCGCCAAGGAAGTGGACCGGACCGAAGTCCCAGCGGCCGCCTTCCTTGCGCAGTTCGAACAGGCCCTTGCGGGTCGACAGGTATGCACGCTCGCTCATCGTTTCAGCCTCCGGAAAGTGCCTGCAGCACGTAGACTTGGCTGCCAGGCTGCAAAGGGTCGTCCAGGCGCGCGGGGTCGCGGCAGCGCCGGCCGTCGATAAAGATCGTCACGTTCGCGCGCAGCCGGCCCTGGTCATCGAGCACGTAGCCACGCAGCAGCGGATTGATGGCGAAGGCGTCCTCCAGCCCGGCACGCAGTTCGCGCGCCGTGGAGTCGACTTGCGGCACGCTGGTAAAGCGCGCCAATTGCTGGGTGAAGAACAGCTGTGCCATGGCCGACCTGACGCTCCTTCGTTGTTTCTCTTGCGAAATGCCATTCTATGCCTGTCGGACCGGCGCGGCTACTGTCCAATCCCGTGGCCGCCGACCGCCGCGCTGGCCTAGAATGGACTGACGCCAACCAGCGGAGTGCACGCATGCCGATTCAGCCCGAACAGCTCGCCGCCCTGATGCGCGAAGTCGAACTGGAAGACCCGATCGATTTCGCCGACCTTCCCTTTCCCGAGGACGAATTGCGTGAATTGGTCGCCACCCACCTGTGCGAGATGGCGGGGGCGATGGAAAACTTCAGCACCGAAGACCGCCTGATGACCCTGCTCGCGGTATCGGCCAAGCTGGTGCTGGAAAACCTGGTGTTGCATGTCCAGCTATTGCGCCGTCATGGCTTACCGGTCGGCGAGAACGTGGAAGCCCTCCTCGGCCGCCTGCGCAAACCCTGATCCCCCATGCATGGGGCTGCAATCAGCAGCGAACTGCTGTTATCTTTCCGCAAATCAACACTACGCCCAGCGCAAGCGCGCACAATAGCAACACTGCCAGGCTATTTGCGGATACGGATGAGATGATGACGTTGGCAACGGATTCCTTAGGGTATTATTAACACTCGGGAAACTTCGCTTGCACCCAAACCACACTTTACGCAAGCGCCTTCATCAAGGGAAAAGACAATGCCGGGTACTCTCACCAAGAAACAACTTGCCGTTGCCGTGGTTTCCGGCGCCATCCTGCTGAGCGCGGGCATGGCCGGTTGTAGCCGCACCCAGACTGCGGAAGAGCTGATTGCGGAAGCGCAACAGTACGAAAAGAAGGGCGACCGCAAGGCTGCGTTGATCCAGCTCAAAAATGCAGTCGCACAAAACCCGGAAAACGCTGAGGCGCGCCTGCGCCTCGGTTCCCTGCATCTCGAGCTCGGCGATGCCGCTTCGGCGGACAAGGAACTGCGCAAGGCGGCCAGCCTGGGTGTCGCGGCAGACAAGATTCAGCCGCTGCTCGCACGCACGATGTTGCAGCAGGGAAAGTTCAAGGAGCTGCTCGAGGAAATCAAGCCCGAGCAGGCCAAGGCATCTCCAGTGTTGCTGGCCCGCCGTGGCGATGCCCACCTGGCGCTGGGCGAAAAGGACAAGGCCAAGGAAGCGTATGAAGCCGCACTGGCCGTGTACGGAAATGCCGGTGACGGCCTGATCGGCCTGGCGCGCCTGGCCGCATCGGAAAACGACCTGGCGGCTGCCAGCCGTTTCGTCGGCGATGCCACGACCCGGGACCCGGGCAATGCCGAAGCCTGGATGATGCTGGGTAACCTCCAGCGCAGCCAGAGCAAGGCCAAGGAAGCGCTCGCCGCCTATGACAAGGTACTGGCAATCAACCCGGCACACCGCAGCGCCAATCTTGAAAAAGCCTATGTGCACATCGGCACGAACGACCTTGCGGCAGCCAAGGCCGATATCGAGGCCGCCAAGAAGCATTGGGGAAGCGACCTGAACGTCACCTACGCCCAGGCCCTGCTCGACTATACCGGCAGCAAGAACGCCGAGGCCAAGGAACTGCTGCAGAAGATCCTGAAGGTCGCGCCCGAGCACCTGCCGAGCATCCTGCTGGCCGGCGCCGTGGAGCTGAACCTGGGCGGCAACCAGCAGGCCGAGCAGCACCTGCGCAAATACCTGGAAACCCTCCCGAACAATCTCTATGCCCGGAAACTGCTGGCACAGGCCCTGCTCAAGACCAACCAGCCCGCCGAGGCCACCGCGGTGCTGGCCCCGGCCCTGAAGGACGGCAACAAGGACGCCCAGCTGCTGGCGCTGACCGGCCAGTCCTACCTGCAGTCGCGCGACTTCGCCAAGGCCTCGGACTATCTGGAGAAGGCCTCCGCGCTGGCGCCGGACGCGGCCAGCATCCGCACCTCGCTCGGCCTGTCGAAGCTCGGCCAGGGCGACTGGGACAAGGCGATCGGCGAACTGGAGCGTGCCGCCACGCTCGACCCGAAAAACACCGAGGCCGGCTTTGCGCTGGCCCAGGCCGAACTGCGCCGCGGCCAGTACGACAAGGCGCTCACCGCTGTCCAGGCGCTCGAGAAGGCACAGCCGGACAACCCGGCGGTCCACAACATGAAGGGCGGCGTCTACCTGAGCAAGCAAGACCTCAAGAATGCCCGTGCCAGCTTCGAGCGGGCACTCGTGCTGAACCCGTCCTACTTCCCTGCAGCGGCGAATCTGGCACGGATCGACATCGCCGAGAAAAATCCTGCCGGCGCCAAGAAGCGCTTCGAAACCCTGCTGGCCAAGGACAAGAAGAACATCGAAGCGATGAATGCGCTGGCGACGCTCGAATTGCAGGCAGGCCGTCCCGAAGGCGCCACCACCTGGCTCGAGAAGTCCCAGGCGGAAAACCCGGAAGCCCCGGCCCCGGCGGTCAACCTCGGCAACCATTACCTCCGTACCAAGCAGGCCGACAAGGCACTGGCGCTGGCGCGCAAGATGCTTGCCGTCCACCCGACCAACCCGGAACTGCTGGACCTGATGGGCCAGGCGCAAATCGCGAAAGAAGACCACGGCGGCGCCCTCGAGTCGTACAGCAAGCTGGTGAACGTCGTCCCGAAATCGGCGATGGCGCAAATGCGCCTGGCGACGGTGCACCTGCTGATGAAAAACGACGCGGCTGCGGCCGACGACCTGAAGCGCGCCGTGGCCCTCGATCCGAAATTCGTCCAGGCCCGGGTTGCCCAGGCCCAGATGGCCATGCGCGCCAAGAAGCCGGAAGAGGCGCTCGCGGTGGCGCGCCAGCTCCAGAAGGACGAACCGAAGGCGACGGTCGGCTTCGAACTGGAAGGTGAAGTGCTGCTGGCCCAGCAAAAGCCGGCCCTGGCAATTGCCGCCTTCGAGAAAGCCTATGCCATCAGCAACTCTTCCTCTCACCTGCTCAAGATCAACGAGCTCCTGAAGCAGACCGGCAAGGAAGGCGAGGCCCAGGCCCGCCTGGCGAAATACCATGCCGCCCATCCAAAGGACCAGGTCGTAAGCCTGCTCATTGCTGACGGCTATCTGGCCAAGCGTCAGTTTAAGCAGGCAATTTCCAGCCTCGAAACGACCGTCAAGACCAATCCATCAAATGCGGTCGCGCTGAACAACCTGGCATGGGCATACCAGCAAGAAAAGGATCCGCGTGCCCTGCCGACCGCCGAACAGGCTTTCAAGATTGCTGGCGAGAACCCGGCGGTCATGGATACGCTGGGCTGGGTGCTGGTGGAAAGCGGTAACACGGCGCGTGGCCTGGAAGTGCTGCGCAAGGCGGTCGCCAAGGCCCCGGAAGCCCATGACATCCGCTACCACCTGGCCGCAGCCCTGGCCAAGAGCGGCGACAAGGCCGCCGCGCGCAAGGAACTGGAAAAGACCCTGGCGTCAGGCAAGCCCTTCGCGGCGCTGGAAGATGCCAAATCGCTGATGCAACAACTGTAAAACGCTGCGGCGGCGGCCTTTCCAGCCGCCGCCCATCCCGATGTCGACTCGATTGCCCCTGGGCCTGATCATGACTTCCCTTACCCAACAACAAGAATGCGAAGCGGCGCCGAGTGGTTTCTTCACCCGCATCATCGAACGTTTCAGCGGCAAGCGCGACGTACTGATTCCCTACTTCTCTTTCCAGAAAGTACTAAAAGGGAATATGGAATCCTACGTGCTCAAGGAAATCTACAAGTTGCGTTACGAAGTGTATTGTCTGGAACGGCACTATCTCGAAGCGGACGACTTCGAGAACGACCAGGAAACGGACGAATACGACGATTGCGCGATCCATTTTGCCGCCTACACCCTGAACAAGGATATCGTCGGTACGGTGCGTCTGGTCCAGCCGCATGAGGGCCAAGCCTATCCTTTCGAAAGCCACTGCATACCTTTCCCTGAATTCACTTATCCGCCTCGCGAAAGCGCGGCGGAAGTCTCGCGCCTGGTGGTCAAGAAGACGCACCGCAGGCGCCGTGGCGACTCGATGGAGGGTATTTCGCAGGACTTCATGGAAAAAGGCAGCACGAAGACGATTCAACCGCGTTCAACCGTGCGGCGCGACAAGCGCGGCAATAGTCCGCTATTATTGTTGGGAATGTATCGAGAGATGTACCGCCATAGCCGCCAAAACGGGATTCGTTACTGGTACGCCGCTATGGAAAGGTCACTGGCGCGCTCGCTGGAAAAGATGGGATTCAGGTTTGTGCCGATCGGACCGCAGGTGGATTACTACGGTCCGGTCACTCCCCACATGGCCGACCTCGATGAACTGATCGGGCGTTTAAAGAGAGAAAACAAGTTCCTGGCAGCGTGGTTCAACGACGAACCGATCCCCCTGTGGATCATGGTAAAGACCATGGTCGGCAGTTATATGGAGGGACGTTTCAGGAAAAAATAACAGGGTCCAAAACTGGACAAAAAATACAGATGGACAACGGAAAAGCACGCGTCGATCCTGACGCCTTCCTGTCCCGTGTTGAGTTCGGGGCACATCAGGAAACAATCGATCACGTCAATCGCAAGATTTTCCGGGCTTACCGGGGCGGCCATCACGGTGCAATCCCGGGCGACATCTTCAGGCTGCGGCACCAGGTGTATTGCCTCGAATGCGCCTTCCTCCATCCGGAACAGTATGTCGACGGCATGGAACTCGACGACTACGACGACGTTTCCACCCATTTCGCAGCTTTTACGATGGACGAGAAACTGGTCGGGGCGGTGCGCCTCGTACAACCCTCGGCCCCGAAACCCTATCCCTTCGAATTGCACTGCGAGGTCTTCGGCGATTTCGAAATGCCGGACCGCGAACAGTCGGCCGAGATCTCGCGCCTGGTCGTCAAGAAAACCCACCGGCGCCGGCGTGCCGACAGCGTGCTGGGCATTCCAGGTTTCGTCCCGACGCATGAACCGTCCTACGAATTCGATCCCGCCGTCGACCGCCGTGACCGAACCTCGCCGATGCTGCTGCTGGGCATGTACCGCGAAATGTTCCGCCACAGCCAGGAAGCCGGCATCCGCTACTGGTATGCGGCGATGGAACGCTCGCTCGCCCATGCCTTGAAGAAGATGGGATTCCGCTTCATGGCCATCGGCCCGGAAGCGAACTACTACGGGGCGGTCACGCCCTACGTGCTGGACCTGCATGACCTCGGACGCAAGCTGCGTCACAGCAACCCGACACTGGCGGCCTGGTTCAACGAAAAAGCGCCCGTGGTCGAGCATACCCATCCCTCCCGCGTGCACGTGGTGCGCAATCAGGAATTGGGCAGCATGCCCGGGCACGGCGACATCAACTAGCGATATTCACCAGTTTGGTGACGTGGTTGCGGAAGCTGTGGATCACCATGTTGGGCGCCGCCGGCACTTCCATCCCTGCCAGCATGTCATGCATCATCGCCATCGCCAGCGCCGCCACCGAGAAGCTGCCGACCGCGATCTGCGAGGCCGGGCAGGCGGTGCCATCCTCCATGATGGTCAAGGCCTTGGCCACCTCTTCCATCACCTGACGGTCCAGATGGGCGCCGATGCGTCCCATCACGCGGCCGAACACTTCTGTATAGCTCAGCTTGCCTTCCGCAGCCGCCGCTTCCACGTCGCGCTGAAGGATGGCCGGCAGCGAATTGCCCGAACCCGGCGGGAAATACATGACCCCCGCGCCGAAGCCGATGTTCATGGCCGTAAAGATCGGCTTGCCGCGCGCGGCCGCATTGCCGTGCAGGGCCAGCACCGCTTCCAGGTCGACGAAATCGATGGTATCGAAGATCAGGTCGACCTGGCCGACCAGGTCGGCCGCGTTGTGTTTGTCGAGCATGGCCACGTGGGCCTCGACCGTCGCCTCCGGATTGATGCGCAGGATGTGCTTCTTGAGCGCCTCGACCTTGGGCGTGCCGACGTCGTCGAAGTCGAAGAACTGGCGGTTCAGGTTATGGGCGTCGACGGTATCGCCGTCGATGAGCACGAAATGCTGGAAACCGGTGCGCGCCGCGCAGATGACGGGGCCGCTGCCAAGCCCGCAACCGGCAAACAGGACACGAGCGTTGCGGATCTTGTCCTGGGTGCTGGCATGGATATATCCACTGTTTCGCTTGGTAAATTCGTCGTAGTTGAAAGTATTCATCGGTCTCGCATTCGGTTTCACGCAGGACTTCTATCGTAGTGCAATTTTTTACAACGTGCGAGAGTTGTGTTAGCTAGCTCACTGTCGGATTTTCTTACAAGGGATTAAGACTAACGCGCAGATTCCGATTGGAAATTTTACATTTCTTATTAGTATCAATCACTTACAAGACCTTTTTAAATCTGGCACAGATAATGCTTAATACCTGTTGTCGCTGTTGTGTATAACTACCTTGTGAGGATTTGAAATGAACATGAAGAAGATCTCGGGAATCATCGCTGGTGTCGCACTGGCTTGCGGCATGGCTGCCCCAGCTAGCGCGATCACCCTGACCGCTGGCGATATCAAGATTACGTTTAACGCATTTGATGCTGGTACCGTTGGCTACTCCACCGCTACCCCGGGCATCGTTTGCAACACGGTGGCAAGCTGCGATGCTGCGGCAGGCATGCCGTCGCAAGGCGCCGTCGGTAGCGAAGATACTTGGGGCATCTTCTCCGTTGAAAGTATCAGCAACCTGTCGACCGGCCAGCAGATCTTCACCGCAGGTCAGAATGGTGAATACCTGACCGGCGTGTTCGGCGGCCTCAAGGATACCCTGGTCGAAGTTTCCGGTGTCACCATCCCGACCATCTCGACCCTGAGCACCGGCGGCTGGCTGAACATGTACCTGAACAACGCCATGTATAACGGCGCGCTCGGCACCGGTGGCCGTATCGGCCCCGACGGCTACACGGGCATCACCGACATCGGCGGCAAACTGGTGCTGAAGACCGAGTTCGCTCCTAGCGTGGTGTCGACTCCGGCTGGTTACAGCTACGCTTCGAGCTACCGCGTGAATGGCGCTACCGGCGACGGCAGCGGCTTCCTGGACGTCGTCGGCGGCGCGTGGGCTGAATGGTTCAACACCAACAGCATCGCTGACCTGGCCGGCGGCTCGGCGCACGACCTGATTCTGAACACCAGCTTCGACATCCTGAACGGCTACGAAAATGGCTGGAACGTCGACGCCAGCGGCGACGTCGAAGGCAAGCTGAAGGAAGTTCCGGAACCAGGCTCGCTGGCCCTGCTGGGCCTGGGCTTCGCCGGCCTGGCTGGCCTGCGCCGCCGTCGCGCTGCCAAGTAATATTCCTCACCGCCGGGGAAACCCGGCGGCACCAGGAAAACGGAAAGGCCGGATCTTACGATCCGGCCTTTTCCTTTGCTAGGGCGCCACTTCTTCCTGGCGCGGCGAGATGAAGGCCTTGTGGAACAGGTGACGCGCCAGCATCAGCGGCGGCATGCGCAGCCAGTTGGCGCGCAAGTAGAGCGCGCCGCGGGCCGCTGGCGTTAAGCCGTCGGCGCAATCCGGATGTGGCGGTATGAGGGTACGCAGGAACAATGCGTCCATCAAGGCCAGCAGGAGCGCGGGAGGCCGGCCAGCGGTTGCGGCCGCGACCAGCACCGCCGGCGGGACTGCGGTCCCGAGCAGGCGGGTGCAATAGCGCAACGCATAGAACAGCGGCCGTGCCAGCTGCAGCTGCACGGCGCGCGCCGCCAGTCCGTCCCAGAATCCGGACGCGGCGCCGAAATGCTGCAGCAGTCGGTGCAGGTCGAGCAGGCCGCGCAGGCCGTGGTCCATCTCGCCTTCGGAGAACAGGTGTACCGCACTGTGCAGCACCAGGTCGTGCGGCGCTAGCATCCATATCCCTTCACTCCCGGGGATTGGCTGCGCCGCAGCGCGCAGCAGCGCCGGATCCGGCCGCGCGGCCGCCGTTTCCGGCAGGATTGCATGGTGCACGTCGATCGTGCTGCCACGCTTGACATGCTCCATCGGCGGCAATTCATGCATCCATTCGCGGTAATAACGCTGGTCGTAGGCATCCTGCTTCGCGCCGGCCCAGCCGTGCAGCATCAGCGCCGCCTCGACTTCGCCGATGCGCTCCTTCGGCACCAGGATGTCGACGTCGGAAAAGATGCGGCCGGCGGCTGGCGGCAAGCCGGCCATCGCATAAGCTGCGCCCTTGAGCAGGATCAGCGGCAGTCCCAGACCATTCAATGCGCGCTGGATTTGACCGACCTCAAAACGCACGGCTTCCTGGTGGCGCGCAGCCAGGACCGCCGCCCAGTCGAGGTGCCGGCGCGGCGCTGGCGGTACCGCATCCAGCAGCCCTGCCTCGGCAAGCATTGCGCTCAGGCTGGCGCGCAGGCTGGCGTTGGCGGCATGACGCAGCAGCAGATCCCAGCCGGCCAGGTCGAGCGTCAGGCTGCGCCCGGGATCGCGCAGGACGTCGACCAGCAGGGGCAGCGCACCCGTCTTCATGCGCACAGGGCGGCCGCACCGTCGAAGCGGTCGAACACGGCCATGGCATCGTCGAGCCGGCTGTAGCGGAACGACCATCCGGCGCAGTCCTCGACCAGCCGTCCGAGGGTGTCGAAACCCTGGGCGCCCAGCACCGCATAGTTGAAGGCATTGTCGGCCATGCCTGTGAACAGGCGCGCCTTCGGCAGCGCCGCGAGCTGCGCCGGCGCGCCCGCTTCGTAGGTTGGGAACACGACATGGGTGGCGCGCGCCGGCAACCCGGCGTCGGCGACGCTGGCGCCCGGTGCACGCATGTGGGCGATGGTGCCCTTGGTGGTGCCGTGGACCTCGGGGCCGAACAGCGCATCCGGGGCATAGCTGCGCAGCACGCCGATCGAGGCGTTCTTCAGGCTGACAGGGCGCGGCAGCGGAATCAGCGCCAGGTCGGCGGGCCGGATCAGGGTCAGCTCATCCGATAACAGGCGCCAGCCGCGGCTGGCCAGCGCGGCGCACAGGGTGCTCTTCCCGGAACCCGGGGGCGCCGGCAGGATCACGCCGGCATTGCCGCGCTGAAGCACGGCGGCATGGAGGATCAGGAAACCGTGCGCATGGTTCGAGACGCACCAGTTCATCACCCACTCGAACATCGGGTAGGCCTGGGCCAGCGGCAGCGGCTGGAAGGGTTCGACGCCATCGCTGTCGAAGCGCACCTGGGGATGGTAGCAGCGGCGCAGGCCCTTGCTGCGGCGGAAGGCCAGCTGGAAATCGGCAAACCCGTCTTCGCCCTCGACCGGGTAATCGGCATACAGCAGGGCGATGGTGTCGGCCAAGTGGGCGATATCGGTACGGATGCGGCTGCGGAAAGGACCGGTGCGCAGCACCAGGCCGGGGCCGGACAGGGCTAGACGGCCATGCAGCTCCGCGCGGCCAAGGCTGGCCAGGGTCAGCATGGGCAGGGCTCGATCAGGCTAAGCTGCGACAGTTCGCCGAGCAACCCATCCAACTCATCGCCCAGCCCGGCGTCGTCGATGTCGAATTCTTCCAGCAGACTGGAGGCCAGCGCCGCCGCGGAAGCGGGGCCGGCGCGCAGCCTTTCCAGTACGCACAGGGCAGCCAGGCCGAGCAGGTGGGTCTCGCCCGACAGGTCGTTGTACAGCAGGGCTTCGTCATCCCAGCAGCGGTAGGCCAGCGACTGCCCGCTCATCAATCGCCACATCGGCAAACCGCGTCCTTAGTCGTGGGTGGACTCGAGATAGCGCTTGGTCTGCTCGGCGCTCCACATCACGCCCTTTGCCGGCTGGTAGTAGCCGGTGCTCTGCAACTCGCTCCACATCTGGGTAAGCGTACGTTCCGACAAATAGCTGATCCAGCCCTTCTTGACGTTCAGATATGCAACGACCAAATGCATGCCGAGATTATACTTATCGAAATCGCAACCCCTCACTATCTGGAGCAGCGTCGACGAACCATAAGTGCTGTCGTTCTTGAAGGAGCAGCCGAACACGTTGCTGAATGGCGTGCCTTCCGCGACAGGCCAACCGCCGTGGTTCTTCCAATAGCCCGGCGAGCGGCCCGAGCAGGCGACGGGCTTGTTCGCATAACTGCTGCTCAAACCGGTGGAAAGCGCCGCGGATGCGGATACGCACACCCTGGTGGCGTGGCTCTGGGTCGTCCACAATACGCCGGCCGCACCCAGCCCGGCCTTGGCCAGGCGGCGACGCGCCGCGCCCTGCGGGGTCATTGGAGCAGCCTGCTCGCCACTCCCTGCTTGGTCTTCGGTGGACACGGTGTCTTCCTCACATGAATGGTATGCCAGATGGCTGACATTACGGCTAAGCAAGAAATGTGCCGTACTGCACTGTTTCTATAAAATTTTCTTTAAAAACAAGCAGCTGGCACCGACCGTCACGCCATCATGCAATAAGTCTAGCGAGATTCCTTACCCATGTGTCAGATTTCTCGACACAAAGACAGGTCAGAAGAAGCTTTCAGGAATTACCAGCACATCGCCCGGACGCATTGTCATGTTGGCCGAGATATCGCCGTCCTTGATCAGGTCGTCGAGGCGTACCGCGTACCGCTGTTGTTTGCCGTCCACAGTACGAATAATACTGGCGCGGTTACCCGACGCAAACTCGGTAACGCCGCCGACCGCGATCAGGACATCCATCAATGACATATCCTTACGGTAGGGCAGCGCTTGCGGACGGGCCGCCTGCCCGATCACGCGAATCTGCTCGCTGTAACCGCCCACGAAGTTCGTCACCACAACGGTGACAACCGGTTGCTGGATGAACTTGGCCAGTGCCGCCTCGATATCGCGCGCCAGCTGGGTCGAGGTCTTGCCAGCGGCCGGCAGGTCTTCCACCAGCGGCGTGGTGATCTTGCCGTCCGGACGGACCGGCACCGACATCGAGACTTCCGGATTGCGCCAAACGATGATGTTAATGGCGTCGCCTGGACCGATCAGATACTCGGGATTCACAGCCTCGGTCGAAGGGGCTGCGGGCGGAACGCTGGCGCAGCCCCCCAGAGCCAGCAGGCAGGTAAAGGCGGCGGCTTGGGTTGCGCGCTTGATCTGGTGGGTCATATTCGTGCTCACGTCAAAATCCTTTGGTTGGCTGCGCTGCAGATATCAGCAGGCTGCTGCGTGCGTGCAAGTGTCGAGCATAATTTTATACCATAGCACTTCGGCAACACGTGCACAATTGAAATACTTGTGGCGCGTTTGCACGTCGGACCCGCCACGCGCACTCCTTTACTGGGTGCGCTGCAGCAACTCACGCACATGGCGCACCGGAATCGCGTAAGTGATGCCGCTCGGATCCGATACCGCGCTTTCTCTGAGCCCTTTCAGGAACACCATGTTGATGACGCCGACGACGCTACCATCTTCCGGCCGGTACAACGGACTCCCGCTGTTGCCAGGATAGGCGGTGCCGTCCAGCTGGTACACCAGGAAAGCCGGCCGTTGCAGCTGAGCGATTGCGCGCGCGTCAAGCTGGCGTGAACTCAGCGAAGGACGCACGGCCGGTGCGATCGCGGCCAGCAAAGCGCGGTGGGTCGCCGCGTGCAGGCCCAGGCGCATGCCGAGAGGGTAACCGGTAAAGGCCAGATCCTGTCCTTCGGCGACGCCATCGTCGCCTGCCAGGGCCAGCGGGGCCAGCGGCGTCCCGGAAAGGCGCAAATGGGCCAGGTCGCGCTCCGTATCCAGCCCGACGAGGCGCGCGGGGCGGAAGCTGACGGTCTCGCCTTCGCCGCCGATCACTATGCCAAGCTCCTCGTTGCGGGCGCCGTCGAGCTGCTTGGGAATGACGTGGGCATTGGTGATGATGCTCAGGCCGTCGCCGACGGCGAAGCCGGTGCCGACGAAAACGACGGCGGGCTGGCGGGTCTTGAGCAGGGTGCCGACACCCACCACCGACCCTTTGATCCGCGCCACCGTGCCAGGCAGGTCCCGGGCCTGGAGCAAGCCGGCGGCGAGGCTCAACGACACTGCGGAAACGCCGAGCAGAAAGGCGCGCCCGGCAGACCACCTGGCGCCCCGGTACACGCGCGAACTCTTTCGGTCAAGAATCAATTGTGTGGGCGCTTTTGCATTTCCGACATTAAAATACGTATTTGACACAGAGCAATATTCATTAAAGAAACGGTCACGAGTGTACGCGAGACGAGGATCGGGAGCACAGCAAAATTTCCAATCAGAAAACGATTTGGTCGGATTAATGTTGTAATCTTGTAACTTATTGAGGCGAAGCTAGACAACAAGCCGTCCGCGTGTCGTTGCGTATAGGAATTGTGTTGCGGGGACCACCGATTTTATCGTTTTCCCTGCTTATTTTTCCGGCCCGCAATTGCAATTGCTCAGTCAACAAGCGATCATGCAGACTACCTTTTATTGATTGACGAGCTTGCATCTTTTGCAGGCTCTTAGGCGAGAATCCACGACATGGCAGAAATCACAGCCGTAATCCTTAACTTTCTCAAGGCAATCGGAAAGTACCGCTGGCATGCAGTCTTCATTACCTGGGCCGTGGCGATCGCGGGCTGGATCGTCGTACTGAAGCTGCCCAACCAGTATGAAACCTCGGCCCGCGTCTATGTCGATACCCAGAGCATCCTGAAGCCGCTGATGTCCGGCATGACTACCCTGCCGAACCTGACGCAGCAGGTCGTGTTCATGCGCAGCACCCTGATCAGCCGTCCGAACGTGGAACGTGTGATGCGCATGGTCGATCTCGACGTCAAGGCCAAGACCACCAAGGAACACGAGGAGATCGTCGATGAGCTGATGGACAAGATCAAGATCGCCGGCACCGAGCGCGACGACATCTACACCATCAGCTACACCGCGCCCGATCCGAAACTGGGCAAGGACGTGGTGCAGTCGCTGCTGACCATCTTCGTCGAGGGCAGCTTCGGCGGCAAGAAGCAGGATTCGGAAAAGGCGGTGCAGTTCATCGACGACCAGATCCGCAACTACGAAGAAAAGCTGGCGGCGGCCGAGAACAGCCTGAAGGAATTCAAGATCCGCCATATGGGCCTGCTCCCCGCGGTGGGCAGCGATTTCGGTTCGCGCCTGATGGGCGCCAACGAAGCCCTGAATTCGGCGCGCCTCGAACTGGCCGAAGCCGAGCAGGCGCGCAATGCGATCCGCAGCCGCATCGCCGGCGAAGCGGGTCCGGGCGAGACCGTGGCGCCGCCGCTAACCGATCCGGAACTCGAGGCGCGCATCGCCTCCGTCGTCAAGACCCTCGACGCCCTGCGCACCCAGTACACCGAGGCGCATCCGGACATCATCGCCAACGCGCGTCTGCTCGAACAGCTCAATGCCCGCAAGCGCGACCTGGCCAAGAACCGCAAGCCGAGCGCCGACCCGGGCGCCGGCTACAGTCCGATGTTCCAGCAGCTGAACGTATCGCTGTCGGAAGCCGAGGCGCGCGTCGCTTCGCTGAGGGCACGTGTGGCCGAACACGCATCGCGCGTGGCCAACCTGCGCACCCAGAGCACCGAAGCGCCTGCGATCGAGGCACAGCTGGCGCAGCTCAATCGCGACTACGAAGTCAACCGCGACAACTACCAGAAACTGGTGGAGCGCCGCGAATCGGCCAAGCTGTCGGGCGACCTGTCCTCGGCCACCGACATGCTGACCTTCCGCGTCATCGACCCGCCGACCGCACCGCTGGTGCCGACCGGCCCGAACCGCCTGCGCCTGTTCTCGTTCGTCTTCGTCGGCGCGCTGGTCGCCGGCCTGGCCGTCGCTTTCCTGCTGAGCCAACTGCGCCCGACTTTCCTGAGCCAGGTTGCCCTGCGCGAGGCGACCGGGCTGCCGATCCTGGGCTCGATCGGCATGAACTGGACCGAACAGCAGACCGTTCGCCGCAAGCGCCGCCTCGTCGCGCTCGGTGCCGCCGTGCTGGTGCTGTTCGCCATCTATGGGGCAGGCGTGGCCGCCATCCTGGTCCGCCCGAGCCTGTAACGATCACAAGGAGTAGACCGTGAGCATTATCGAAAAAGCAGCGCGCCGCATCGATCAGGAACGTGTCCAGTCTGCGCCGCTGCCGGTGTCTGCACCGCGGGCCCAGGTTCCGGCCCCGGTGGCGGACGCCGATCTCGACGTCCTGGAACCCGTTGCGGTAGCGGCACCGGTCCTGACGCCCCCCGTCGCCGCCCCGGCCATCGAGCTCGATGGCGCGACCGCCCCCGCGGCGCCAGCCCCGGTCGTGCGTCAGCCCCTCAAGGTGGAACTTGATCTGGCGCAGATGCGCGCCAGCGGCATGGTGACCGCCGCCGGTGGCCGCACTCCGCTGGTGGAAGACTTCCGCATCATCAAGCGTCCGCTGCTCAAGCGCGCTTTTGCCGACCGCATCGACGGCGAGAATCCGGCCAATCTGATCATGCTGACCAGTTCGCTGCCGGGCGAAGGCAAGACCTATTGCGCGATCAACCTGGCGATGAGCATCGCCATGGAACTCGACCACACCGTGCTGCTGGTGGACGCCGACGTGGCCCGCCCATCGGTGCTGCGCACGCTCGGCCTGCCGGCCCACCGCGGCCTGATGGACCTGCTGGTGGACGACAAGCTCGACATGTCCGACGTCCTGTTGCGTACCAATGTCGATACCCTGAGCATCCTGGCCGCCGGCACCGCCACGCCGCGCGCCACCGAGCTGCTGGCCAGCTCGACCATGGCTAGCCTGGTGCGCGAGATCGCCAACCGCTATCCGGACCGGGTCGTGATCTTCGATTCGCCGCCACTGCTGCTCACCAGCGAAGCGAGCGCGCTGGCCGCTCACATGGGCCAGATCGTCGTGGTGGTCGAAGCGCAGAAGACGACCCAGCACGCGGTCAGCGAAGCCTTGCGCCAGCTCGAAGGCTGCACCAACGTGAACCTCATTTATAACAAGACCAGGGACATCCCGGGCATCGAAGAGACGTATGACTACCACTACGGTTAAGAGCAAGGCATCTCTACGCCTTGCTCCACTGGCCGCCGCCGCCCTGATGGCGGCGCCGGCCTGCCACGCCGACTGGCGCGTGGTGCCCAGCCTCAGCCTCACCGGAACCTACACCGACAACGTCGCGCTGCAACGCGACGAACTGGCCGAATCGCAGTTCGTCATCGAGTCCCTGCCCGGAATCGCCGTGGTTGGTTCAAGCGACCGCTACAATTTTGCGGCCAGCAGCCTGTGGCGCCAGTTCCGCTACAGCGGCGCCCGGATTCCGGGCACAGTCGACAGCACCTATGAGTACTCGCTCAGCGGCCAGGGCGAACTCGCCCGCGATTTTCTGTTCATCGAGGCGCAGGCCGCCGCGTCCCCGCAGGCGATCTCGGCCTTCGGCCCACAGCTGAGCAACAACCTGTATGCGCTGGGCAATCGCACCCAGATCAAGACCTGGCGCATCAGCCCGCATATCGAACGGCGCTTCGGCCGCACTGCCGAGATGTCGCTGCGCTACACGCGCGATTCCGTCGATGCGGGAGACCTCAACAGCTACGGCAGCAGCCTGGGCGACCTGTTCAGCGCCAGCCTGCGCAGCCCACGGGACGTCCGTACCCTCAGCTGGGGCCTGGACTTCCAGCGCCAGAACATCGAAAACGAATTGGCCGGCCCCTCGTCGAGCACCAGCATCGTCTCCAACCTGCGCTACGCAATGAATCCGCGCTTCGCGCTGACTGCGACCGCGGGCTACGACCGCTACGACTACCAGTCGCTCGGCGGGCGCACAGCCGGGCGCAACTGGTCGGGCGGCTTCGACTGGCAGCCGTCGCTGCGCACTACCCTGAAGGCCTCGTTCGGCCGCCACTATTTCGGCAAGACGGGCGCGCTCGACGCCACCCACCGCAGCCGCCGCACGACCTGGAACATCAATTACGACGATGCGGTGACCACCACGCGTTCGCAGTTCCTGCTGCCGTCGGCGATGGACACCGCCGCCATGCTCGATGACCTGTTCAAGGCTGCGATCCCGGATCCGGTGCAGCGCCAGCAGGCCGTGGCCGACTACATCCGCAACACCGGACTGCCGCCCAGCCTGGCCGACAACATCAACTACCTGAGCAACCGCTACCTGCGCCAGAAGCGCCTGCAGGCATCGAGCGCGTTCGCGCTGTCGCGCACCACCGCGATGCTGTCGGTGTACGCGACCGAGCGCATCGCCCTGTCGCGCCAGGAAACCGACAGCGACCTGCTGGGCAGCCAGCTGGCTTCACTGAATGACAACGTACGCCAGCTCGGCGCCAGCCTGACCGCAGGCTACCGTTTCAATCCGCGTTCGATCGCGAATGCATCGGCAACCTTCACGCGCAACCGTTCGCTTAGCACCGGCATCGAAGACAGTCAACGGATGTTCCGTGTCGGCTACAACCGCGAAGTCGGCAAACACATGCGCGCCGCGGTCGAGGTGCGCCACCAGCGCGGCGGCGCCGGCGTGTTCGCCGGCGGCTACCGCGAGAACGCCATCTCGGCCAGCCTGGCCGTCCAGCTTTGAGGAGCCAGCAAGCGATGTACGAAACTTACTACGGACTGTCCGCCAAGCCCTTCCAGCTGCGTCCGGACCCGCACTTCTTCTTCGGCAGCAAGGGCCACAAGCGCGCCATGGCCTACCTCGAGTACGGCCTGTCGCAAGGCGAGGGCTTCATCGTCATCACCGGCGAAGTCGGCGCCGGCAAGACCACGCTGGTGCGCAACCTGCTGAACAAGATCCCGCTTGACCAGATCGTCGCCGCCCACATCGTCAACACCAGCCTCGATCCGGAAGACACGCTGCGCATGGTGGTCTCGAGCTTCGGCCTGCCCTACGAGGGCGCCAGCAAGGCCGAGCTGCTGAATCGCCTGGAGCAGTTCCTGCGCGGCGTCGACCGCCAGGGCAAGCGCGCCCTGCTCGTCATCGACGAAGCCCAGAACCTGAACGCACGCACGGTCGAGGAACTGCGCATGCTGTCGAACTTCCAGACCGACGACCGCTCGCTGCTGCAGACCTTCCTGCTCGGCCAGCCGGAATTCCGCGCCACCCTGCACAGCCCCGGCATGCAGCAGCTGCGCCAGCGCGTGATCGCCAGCTACCACCTGGGGCCGATGGATGCGCAGGAGACCCGCGCCTACGTCGAGCACCGCCTGGCCACGGTCGGCTGGAAGGGCGACCCGTCCTTCGACGACGATGCCCACGCGGCGATCTACGCCTACAGCGGCGGCATCCCGCGCAAGACCAATACCCTGATGGACCGGGTACTCCTGATGGGCTACCTGGAAGAGCTGCACGCCTTCACCGGGGACCACATCAACGAGGTGGTGCGCGACATCGCAGAGGAATACGAGCTGCCCGAGGTCATGGGCACGCCGGACGCTCCGCTCCAGCAGAATGAACTGCGCACGGTGGACACCCACAGCGGCGACCGCCGCGCCGGCGCCAGCGTGGAAGTGCTCGACGAACGCATGATGCGCCTCGAGAAATCGATCGTCTCGGTACTGTCGATCCTGAAGAAAATCGTCGCCACGCCGCAGGGCGCGGCGGCCCAGCACATGGACAACCAGGAATGAAACTCTACGCACCGGCACCGCGACCCTCACCTGGCCAACCTTCTGCGCCGGGAGAGCGCATCCGGAACGCCATGACCTGCGACGTCGAAGACTACTTCCAGGTCTCGGCCTTCGCGCCCTACATCGACCGCGACTCCTGGCCGTCGCGCGAATGCCGGGTCGAGGCCAACATGGAACGCATCCTGGCGATCTACGAGCGGCACGGCGTGAAAGCCACCTTCTTCACCCTGGGCTGGATCGCCGAGCGCTACCCGAGCATGGTGAAGAAGATCGTGGCCGCGGGCCACGAGCTGGCCAGCCACGGCTACGGCCACCTGCGCGCCTCGGACCAGGACCGTGCCCAGTTCGACAACGACATCCGCTCGTCCAAGGCGCTGCTGGAAGACATCGGCGGCCAGGCCGTGCTGGGCTACCGCGCGCCAAGCTTCTCGATCGGCCACGCCAACCTGTGGGCCCTCGAGGCGCTGCAGGAAGCCGGCTACCGCTACAGCTCGAGCATCTACCCGATCGCGCACGACCACTACGGCATGCCGGACGCGCCGCGCTTCGCCTTCTACCCGCATGGCCCGGACGGCCTGCTGGAAGTGCCGGTCACCACCGTCAACATGCTGGGCCGGAACCTGCCGGCCGGCGGCGGCGGCTACTTCCGCCTGCTGCCCTACGCGCTGTCGCGCTGGATGATGCAAAAGGTGAACCGCGAAGACCGCCAGCCGGCGCTGTTCTACTTCCACCCCTGGGAACTCGACCCGGGCCAGCCGCGCCCAGCCGGCCTGGACGCCAAGTCGCGCTTCCGCCACTACGTCAACATCGAACGCATGGAAGGCCGCCTCGAGCAGCTGGCGCGCGACTTCGCGTGGGACCGCATGGACCGCATTTTCCTGGACAGTAAGTAAAACAAGCGAACCGCACCATGAACTCGATCATCGAAGCCGCCCAGGCCAAGCGCGCCGCGCCGGCGCTGGCCACCGGCCCCCAGACCCTTCACCTCCTGCAGCCGCACGAAGGCGCGCGCTGGGACGCCTTCGTGCGTGCCTGCCCGGACGCGACATTCTTCCACCTGTCGGGCTGGCAGAAGGTCATCGAAGAATCCTTCGGTATCAAGACCTGGTTCTACTACGTCCAGCAGGACGGCCAGATCCAGGGCGTCCTCCCCCTGGCCGAGATCAAGAGCCGCCTGTTCGGCCACTCGCTGGGTGCGATGCCCTTCTGCGTGTACGGCGGCGTGGCCGCCATCGACGAGGGCGCGCGCGTCCTGCTCGACGAGGCGGCCGACAAGCTGGCGCGCGAGCTGGGCGTCGGCCACCTCGAATACCGCGGCATGCAGCGCGCCCACCCGGACGACGCCAGCTGGCACACTAAGGAGCTGTACGTCACCTTCCGCAAGGAGATCAGCGCCGACGACGAAGCCAACCTGAACGCCATCCCGCGCAAGCAGCGCGCCATGGTACGCAAGGGGATCAAGCTGGGCCTGAAGGGCGTGGTCGAGAACAACGTCGACCGCATGTTCGAGGCCTATGCCAACAGCGTGCTGCGCCTCGGCACCCCGGTGTTCCCGAAAAAATACTTCGCGCTGCTGCAGCAGACCTTCGGCGAAGAGTGCGAGGTGCGCAGCATCTATACCGAAGACGACCGCCTGGTGGCCTCGGTGCTGTCCTTCTACTGGCGCGACGAGGTCGTCCCCTACTACGGCGGCGGCATGGACCTGGCGCGCGAAGTGGCCGGCAACGACTTCATGTACTGGAA
Organism: Telluria sp. ZB4P36; assembly: GCF_059685865.1. Taxonomy (NCBI): domain Bacteria; kingdom Pseudomonadati; phylum Pseudomonadota; class Betaproteobacteria; order Burkholderiales; family Oxalobacteraceae; genus Telluria; species Telluria sp. ZB4P36. The sequence continues at coordinate 118,447 of NZ_JCASIE010000009.1, read as the reverse complement.
CCTGATGCAGGCCGCCGCGGCGCGCGGTTGCCGCATCTTCGACTACGGCCGCAGCAAGCTGGGCACCGGCGCCTACGACTTCAAGAAGAACTGGGGCTTCACCGCCACGCCGCTGCCGTATGAGTACAGGCTTTACGCGTCGGACAAGCTGCCCGATAACAACCCGCTGAACCCGAAATACCAGCTGTTCATCAAGATGTGGAAGAAGCTGCCGCTGCCGGTGGCGAACTTCCTCGGCCCCTACATCGTGCGCAACCTGGGATAAGACGTGGAAGACCTGCTGCTGCTGATCCACCGGATCCCCTACCCGCCCAACAAGGGCGACAAGATCCGCTCCTACCACCTGCTCAAGCACCTGGCGCGCGACTACCGGGTGCACCTGGCTACTTTCGTGGACGACGCCGACGACTGGCAGCACGTGCCGACCGTCGAGAAGATGTGCGCGAGCAGCCATTTCGCCAGCCTGAACCCGACCCTGGCGCGGGTGCGCAGCCTGGGCGCGCTGGTCAAGAACCGCTCGCTCTCGCTCGACTACTACCGGGATGCCAATCTGCAGCGCTGGGTCGACCAGACCGTGGCCGCCCACAAGATCGAACGGGTGCTGGTGTTCTCCTCCGCGATGGCGCAGTTCGTCGACCACCACCGCCAGGCGCGCCGCGTGGTCGATTTCTGCGACGTCGACTCGGACAAGTGGCGCCAGTACGCCGACAAGAAATCCTGGCCGATGAGCTGGCTGTACCGCCACGAGGCGCGCCAGCTGCTGTCCTACGAGCGCCAGGTGGCGCGCGACTACGACGCCTCGCTGTTCGTGTCGGCGCCCGAAGCCGACCTGTTCCGCCAGCTGGCCCCGGAGAGCGACGCCAAGATCGGCTTCTTCAGCAACGGCGTCGATACCGATTACTTCTCGCCCGCGGCGGTGCAGTCCAGCCCCTACGCGGAAGGCGAGCGCGCCATCGTGTTCACCGGCGCCATGGATTACTGGCCGAACGTCGATGCGGTGCAGTGGTTCGCGAGCGAGGCGATGCCGCTGCTGCGCGCGCGCTTCCCCGACCTGCGCTTCTACATCGTCGGCGCACGCCCGGCCCCGGCCGTGCTGGAGCTGGCCAGGCAACCGAACATCGTGGTGACCGGCACCGTGCCGGACGTGCGGCCCTACATCGCCCATGCGCAATGCGCGGTAGCCCCGCTGCGGATTGCGCGCGGCATCCAGAACAAGGTGCTCGAGGCGATGGCGATGGCCACCCCGGTGGTGGTGACGCCGCAGGCGCTCGAAGGCATCGAGGCCGAGCCGGGCCGCGAGCTGGTGCTGGCGCATGACGCCGCCGGCTTCACCGACGCCGTGGCCGCCCTGCTGGGACGCGCCGGCAACGACATCGGGCTGGCCGCACGCGCCAGGGTCGAACGCAAATACAGCTGGCCGAGCAACCTGGCCTGCATCGGGGAGCGCCTCGAATGTTCCTGAAACCTCCTCCGGGCGTGGTGCAGACGCCCGCCGTCACCCCGACCCCGCTGGCGGCCGCCGGCATCGTCGCGCTGGTAGTGGCGCTGCTGGCACCCTTCCTGCTGTATTCCGGCACCGTGGCCTCGATGGTGGCGACCTGGAACAGCTCCGAGACCTTCGCCCACGGCTACGTGATCCTGCCGATCAGCCTGGGGCTGGTCTGGCGCGAGCGCGCCTGGTTCTCGCGCCTGCCGGCGCGGCCCTGGTGGCCCGGCCTGGTGCTGATGGCCGGCGCCGGCGCCGCCTGGCTGGCTGGACGCATGGGCGAGGTGCAGGTGGTGATGCAGTATGCCTTCGTGTCGCTGCTGCCGCTCGCCGCCCTGACCCTGCTCGGACCGCGCCTGGCCTCGAAGTTCACCTTCCCGCTGCTGTTCCTGCTGTTCGCGGTGCCCTTCGGCGAAATCTTCGTCGGCCCCCTGATCAACTACACCGCCGACTTCACGGTATGGGCGGTGCAGGCCACCGGCATTCCCGTGCTGCGCAACGGCACCCGCTTCGAGCTGCCCACCGGCAGCTGGTCGGTGGTCGAGGCCTGCAGCGGCATCCGCTACCTGATCTCCTCGATCACCCTGGGCTGCCTGTACGCCTACCTCACCTACCGCTCGAACATGCGGCGCGCCGTCTTCATCGGCCTGTCGATCGTGGTGCCGATCGTCGCCAACTGGCTGCGCGCCTACGGCATCGTCATGATCGGCCACCTGAGCGGCATGGAGCTGGCGACCGGCGTCGACCACCTGGTCTACGGCTGGCTGTTCTTCGGCGTGATCATGTTCATCATGTTCTGGATCGGCAGCTACTGGCGCGAAGACGACCAGCCGGCGCCCGCGCCCGTCAGGGCCGCCGATGTCCCGGCAACGACGCAGGGCCCGGCGAAGTCGCTGGTACCGGTGGCGGCCGCCGTGGTAGCCGTGGCTGCCGCCTGGCCGGCCTTTGCCGCCTTCAACGACCGCGCCAATCACAACCCGCATCCAGTGGCGCTGGCCATCCCGAATGTCAGCTGGCCGGCAGCCGCCGGCTTCCCGGACTGGCAGCTCGACTACATGGAACCGGACACGCGCCTGGCGCGCATCTATGGCGCCCCGGATGGACGCCCGGTGCGCCTGGATATCCTGTACTACCGCAACCAGAGCAAGCAGAAGGGCCTGATCAGTTCCGTCAACCGCCTGGTGCCGCCGAAGCATGCATTCCACGAGACCGCCTCGGCGGCGCGTACCGAACAGGCGGGCAGCCACAGCCTGGCGCTGCGCGAAGCGGTGCTGTCCGGCCCGGGCGGACCGCTGCTGGTCTGGCACGTGATGTGGGTGGACGGCGCCTACACCGCGAGCAAGGTGGCCGGCAAGCTGCGCCAGGCCCAGGGCAAGCTGCTGTTCCGCGGCGACGACGCCGCGCTGGTGGCGCTTGCCGCACCCTATGCGGGCGACGATGCCGACGCCGCGCGTGCCACCCTGCGCGCCTTCCTCGGCCGGCACTTCGCCGCCATCGACGGCGCGCTGGTGCAGGCGCGCGGAAAATAACAGGCAGCCGCATGCGCAACGACCTCGATCATCTGACCATGCAACGGCCACTGGTGGTGCACCTGACCTACGCGCTCGACGTCGGCGGGCTGGAAACCCTGCTGGTGGACTGCATCAACCGCATGCCGCCGGAGCGCTACCGCCATGCGGTGGTGTGCCTGACCCGCTATACCGACTTCGCCGGGCGCATCACCCAGCCCGGCGTCGAGCTGTACGCGCTGGGCAAGCCGCCCGGCCTGGGGCTAGGCACCCACCTGAAGTTCTGGAAGCTGATGCGCCGGCTGCGTCCAGCCATCCTGCATACCTACAACCTGTCGGCCCTCGAATACAACTTCAGCGGCGCCCTGGCCGGGATCCCGGTGCGCATCCATGCGGAGCATGGGCGCGACGCCAGCGACCCGCACGGCCTGAACCCGAAGCACAACTTCCTGCGCCGCCGCCTGGCGCCCTTCATCGACTGCTTCATCCCGGTGTCGGAAGACCTGCGCCGCTGGCTGGGCGAGACGGTCCGGATTCCGGCTGCCAAGACCCTGTTCATCAAGAACGGGGTCGACACCGACAAATTCGCCGCCGCCACCGCCAGCCCTGCCTCGCCCTGGGCCCCGGACGACATCGTGATCGGCACGGTGGCGCGCATCCAGGACGTCAAGAACCACCGCCACCTGGTCACCGCCTTTGCCCGCCTGCGTGAACTGGTGCCGGAACAGCGCGAACGCCTGCGCCTCAGCATCGTCGGCGACGGCCCCCTGATGGGCGCGGTGCGCGAACAAGTCGCCGCCCTCGGTCTGCAGGACGTGGTCTGGCTGCCGGGCGCGCGCGACGACGTGGCCGGGCTGCTGCACGGCTTCTCGCTGTTTACCTTGCCCTCGCTGGCCGAAGGCACGCCGGTCTCGATGCTGGAAGCGATGGCCTGCGGCCTGCCGGTGGTCGCCTCGCACGTCGGCGGCATTCCCGAAGTCGTCACCGATGGCGTCGAAGGCACACTGGTGCCGCCGCGCGAGGTCGAGGCGCTGGCCGCGGCGCTGGCCGCCTATGTGCGCGATCCCGAGCTGCGCCGGCGCCAGGGCGAGGCAGCCCGGGCCAGGATCGAACATGCCTTCAGCATGCGCGCCATGCTCGAGGAATACGGCCGCCTGTACGACCGCCTGTGCAGCCACAAGCTGCGCCAGCCAGCCTGATTAAGCCAGGCTGAAGCATTTCAGAAAAAGATCAGAAAAACTTAAGGAACACCCATCATGTGCGGAATTGTCGGCATCCTGGATACCCGCGGCGCTCGCGACATCGACCGCGAAGCGCTGCGGCGCATGAATGAAAGCCAGCACCACCGTGGCCCCGACGAGGGCGAGCTGTACCTGGAACCGGGACTCGGCATGGGCCACCGGCGCCTGTCGGTGATCGATATCGCCACCGGCCAGCAGCCCTTCCGCAGCGGCGACGGGACCATGGCCCTGGTATTCAACGGCGAGATCTACAACTACCGCGCGCTGCGCGACGAACTGATCGCGCTCGGCCACGTGTTCCGCACCAAATCGGACACCGAAGTGATCATGCAGGCTTACCAGGCCTGGGGCGAGGACTGCCTGCGCCGCCTGCGCGGCATGTTCGCCTTCGCCCTGTGGGACAAGAAACGCCAGCTGCTGTTCATGGCGCGCGACCACGTGGGCGTCAAGCCGATGTTCTATTCGCTGCTGCCGAACGGCCTGTTCGTGTTCGGCTCCGAGCTGAAGTCGATCATGACCTTCCCCGAGCTGTCGCGCGAACTCAACCCGCGCGCGGTCGAGGATTATTTCGCCTACGGCTACGTGCCGGAACCGAGCACCATCTTCCACAACGCTTACAAACTCAGCCCGGGCTACTGCATCACCCTGCGCGTCGGCGACACGCAAGTGAACCCGCGGCGCTACTGGGACCTGCCCTTCCGTCCACAGGCGCCGCGCCCGGAAGCCGAGGTCACCGCCGAACTGGCCGCGCGCCTCCAGGAAGCAGTGCTGTCGCAGACCGAAGCCGAGGTGCCGCTGGGCGCCTTCCTGTCCGGCGGCGTCGATTCGAGCGCGGTGGTGGCGATGATGGCGCAGCAGGGCAAGGAGCCCGTGACCACCTGCTCGATCGGCTTCGACGACCCCGAGTTCGACGAGTCGACCTATGCCAATATGGTGGCGCAGCGCTACGCTACCCGCCACCACGCGCAGGTGGTGAGCAAGGACGACTACGGCCTGGTCGACCTGCTCGCCGGCCTGTACGACGAACCCTATGCCGACAGCTCGGCGATCCCGACCTACCGTGTCTGCCAGCTGGCGCGCAAGCACGTGACGGTGGCGCTGTCGGGCGACGGCGGCGACGAGAACTTCGCCGGCTACCGCCGCTACCGCTATGCGATGGCCGAGCACAGCGTGCGCTCGAAGCTGCCGGCCGGGATCCGCAAGCCGCTGTTCGGCACCCTCGGGGCCCTGTACCCGAAGGCCGACTGGGCGCCGCGCGTGTTCCGCGCCAAGACCACCTTCGAGGCGCTGGCGCGCGACCTGGTCGAGGGTTACTTCCACGGCGTGTCGATCATGCCGGACCGGGTCCGCGACGAACTGTTCAGCGACGGCTTCCGTTCGCGCCTGCAGGGCTACCGCGCGATCGAGGTGATGCGCGGCCATGCGAAGAACGCGCCGACCGATGACCCGCTGTCGCTGCTGCAGTACCTCGACTTCAAGACCTACCTGCCGGGCGACATCCTGACCAAGGTCGACCGCGCCAGCATGGCCCACTCGCTCGAAGTACGGGTGCCGCTGCTGGACCATACCTTCCTGGAGTGGGTGTCGGGACTGCCTTCAAGCATCAAGCTGCAGGGCGGCCAGGGCAAGTACATCTTCAAGAAGTCGCTCGAGCCCTTCCTGCCGGAGGACGTGCTGTACCGCGCCAAGAAGGGCTTCTCGATCCCGGTCGCAGCCTGGCTGCGCGGCCCGCTGCGCCAGGCCGTGCGCGAGGCGGTACTGAGCCCGCGGCTGCTGGATACCGGCATCTTCAACGAGCGCTACCTGCGCCACATGGTGGACCAGCACGAATCCGGCGCCAGCGACTACAGCGCCTCGCTGTGGTCGGTGCTGATGTTCGAAGCCTTCCTGCGCGTCAGCCTGGAGCGCTGAAATGCAAAACGCCCGGCACGGTGGCCGGGCGTTTGCCTTACATCGTCAGGCCTCAGGCCGCGCGGCTGACGCGGCCGATCCCTTCGTAGTGCAGGCCATAGGACGAGACCATGGCCGGCTGCCAGATGTTGCGGCCGTCGAACACGGCCTTGCTGGACAGTTCCTGGGCCAGCTGGGCGAAGTCCGGCGAACGGAATTCCTTCCACTCGGTGACCAGGGCCAGCGCATCGGCGCCACGCACCGCATCCATGGCCGACGTCGACATGCGCAGCATCTCGGCGACGCGCTGCGGGCCGTGCTCGGCCAGCAGCACGCGCGCCGCTTCCTCGCTCGCCACCGGATCGTAGGCCACGACCTTGGCGCCGGCCGCGAACAGCTTGCGGATCAGGCGCAGGCTCGGGGCTTCGCGCATGTCGTCGGTGTTCGGCTTGAACGACAGGCCCCACAGGGCGATGGTGCGGCCCGCCAGCTGGGTCTCGCCGCCGAAGAAACGGCACAGCTTGTTGAACAGCACGTCCTTCTGCGCCTCGTTGACCTTCTCGGTGGCGTTCAGCAGGTACATCGGCTGCTCGTGGTCGGCCGCGGTCTTGACCAGGGCCTTGATGTCCTTCGGAAAGCAGGAACCGCCATAGCCGACGCCGGCATACAGGAAGTTCGGGCCGATGCGCGGGTCCAGGCCCATGCCGAGGCGGATCGCCTCGATGTCGGCGCCCAGCAATTCGGCCAGATTCGCCACTTCGTTCATGAAGCTGATGCGGGTCGCCAGCATGGCGTTGCAGGCGTACTTGGTCAGCTCGGCGCTGCGCACGTCCATCTCGACCAGCTTTTCGTGGTTGCGGTTGAACGGGCCGTACAGTTCGCGCATCATGCGGGTCGCCCACGCGTTGTCGCTGCCGATCACGATGCGGTCTGGACGGGTGAAGTCGCCGATTGCCGCGCCTTCCTTCAGGAATTCCGGATTGCTGATCACGGCGAATTCGATGTTCACGCCACGCTTGTCCAGTTCGCCGGCGATGGCAGCGCGCACCTTGTCGGCGGTACCCACCGGTACGGTGGATTTGTCGACCACCACCACCGGACGGTCGATGCGCTCGCCGATGCTGCGTGCCGCGGCCAGGATGTGGGTCAGGTCGGCGCTGCCGTCCTCGTCGGGCGGGGTGCCGACCGCCAGGAAAATCACCTCGGCGTGGGCAACCGCTTCATCATAGCTGGTCGAAAACAGCAGGCGTCCGGCGTCGGCGTTGCGGTTGACCAGCGAATCGAGGCCCGGTTCGTGGATCGGGATGCGGCCATCCTTGAGCATGTCGATCTTGCGGGCGTCGACGTCGAGGCAGAGCACGGTATTGCCGACGTCGGCGAAGCAGGCGCCAGACACCAGGCCAACATACCCGGTGCCGATGATGGAAATTTTCATAGGAATTCAGCTGGAAAAGAGGCACGGATGGCCGGCGCTGCAAGCGAGCCCGGCCGTGAATGTTTCCAACAAGCCTAACAGTGCTGTTAAAAAATTGCAAACGAACTAACTCTATTGTGTCGCGGCATTTGCACACCTAAAACACACGATGTTTCTCGCACGAAACTAGTGCGATATTTTAATTTTTATAAGGTAATATGCTGACTTGCTTTTAACGAAAATGGCATTCCAGCAAGCATTTCCGACCTTGCGGTGCCGGCAGGCGCAGCAGGCGGAAGACCGGTCCGCGCAGCTTTGAAGGCAGTGCCGGAATGCCTGTCCGGTCAAGCCCCCGACATGAAATTACTGACGTTTTCCACCCTGTTTCCGAACGCCGAACAGAGTACCCACGGCCTGTTCGTGGAGACCCGGCTGCGCTACCTGGTCGCCAGTGGCCAGGTCGCATCGCGCGTGGTCGCGCCGGTGCCCTGGTTCCCGTTCGCGCACGAGCGCTTCGGCAGCTACGGCAAGCTGGCGCGCGTGCCCGCGAACGAAGTACGCGGCGGCATCGAGGTCAGTCATCCGCGCTACGTGGCGCTGCCGAAGATCGGCATGAACATCGCGCCGCAGCTGATGGCGCGCGCGGTGCGCCCGGCGATCGGCCGGATCCTCGACAGCGGCTACGATTTCGACGCCATCGACGCCCACTACTTCTACCCGGACGGGGTGGCCGCGGTCATGCTCGGCAAATACTTCAACAAGCCGGTGGTGGTGACCGCGCGCGGCAGCGACATCAACCTGCTGCCGCAATTCCCGGTGCCGCGCAAGATGATCCTGTGGGCGGCCCAGAACGCGCGCGCCGTGATCACCGTCTGCAGCTACCTGAAGGACGAGATGGTGCGCCTGGGCGCCGATCCGCGCCGCATCACGCCGCTACGCAACGGCGTCGACCTGCAGCGCTTCGCACCGATGGATGCGGCTACCGAGCGCGAAGCGGTGCGCGCGAAGCTCGGCCTGGAAGGCTATACCCTGCTGTCGGTCGGCCGCCTCAACGAAGTCAAGGGCCACGACATCATCGTCAAGGCCCTCACCCGCCTGCCCGGCGTCACGCTGATGATCGCCGGCGACGGCCCGGACCGCGGCAAGCTGGCGGCGCTTGCCTCCTCGCTCGGCGTGGCCGGCCGCGTACGCCTGCTGGGTCCGGTGCCACAGACCGAACTGCGCACCTATTACGGCGCCGCCGACCTGCTGGTGCTGGCCTCCAGCCGCGAAGGCTGGGCCAACGTGCTGCTCGAATCGATGGCCTGCGGTACGCCGGTGGTCGCCACCAGTATCTGCGGCACGCCGGAAGTCGTCACCGCGCCCGAAGCGGGCCGCCTGATGCCGGAACGCACGCCGGAAAGCCTGGCCGAGGCCGTCAATCTGCTGCGCGCCGACACGCCGGACCGCGCCGCCACCCGGCGTTACGCCGAACGCTTCAGCTGGGACCAGACCACGCAGGGACAAATCGACCTGTTCCGCAATATCCTCATGGGGCAAACCTGAATGCGCATCCTGTACCACCACCGTACCCGCTCGAAGGACGGCCAGTACGTCCACATCGAAGAGATGATCAATGCCCTGCGCGAGCAGGGGCATGAAGTCGTGATCGTGGCCCCGCCCAGCGCCGAGACCGAAGACTTCGGCTCGGATGCCGGCGCCGTGGCCCTGCTCAAGCGCTGGCTGCCGAAATGGTTCTACGAACTGATGGAGCTGGGCTATTCCCTGGTGGCCTACCGGCGCCTGGCCAGGGCGGTGCGCGAGCACAAGCCGGACTGCATCTACGAGCGCTACAACCTGTTCCTCCCGGCCGGCATCTGGCTGGCGCGCAAGACCGGGCTGCCGCTGCTGCTCGAGATCAATGCACCGATTCTCGAGGAGCGCAGCCGCTACGACGGCCTGTCGCTCACCCGTCTGGCGCGCTGGTCGCAGGCCTATGCCTGGCGCAATGCCGACGTGGTCTTGCCGGTGACGCGCGTGCTGGGCGACATCGTGGCCTCCTACGGCGTGCCGCAGGAGCGCATCGTGGTGATCCCCAACGGCATTAACGGCAAGCGTTTTTCCGAGGTACCCGACGTCGCGGCGGCCAAGCGCGCGCTCGGCCTGGACGGCAAGCTGGTGCTCGGCTTCACCGGCTTCGTGCGCGACTGGCACGGCCTGGACAAGGTGATCAACCTGATCGCCGAAGACCCGCCCGCATCGCAGCGCCACCTGCTGGTGGTCGGCGACGGCCCGGCGCGCGCCAACCTGGAAAAGCAGGCGCGCGAGCTGGGCATCGCCAGCCGCGTGACCTTCACCGGCATCGTCGGGCGCGACGACGTGGCGCGCCACGTGGCGGCCTTCGATATCGCGCTGCAGCCGGCGGTGGTGGCCTACGCCTCGCCGCTCAAGCTGTTCGAATACCTGGCCTTGGGCAAGGCGATCGTCGGCCCGGCCCAGCCGAACATCGAGGAAATCCTGGCGCGCGACCACAACGCCGTGCTGTTCGACCCGGACAGCACCGCTTCGCTGGCGCAAGCCGTGGACCGCCTGTGCACCGACCACGCGCTGCGCGAAAAGGTCGCGGCGAATGCGCGCGCCACGATCGCCGAACAGAAACTTACCTGGCACGAAAACGCCCTGCGCGTGGTCGGCCTGTTCCAGGGACTGCTGCGCCGTGATGAAGCACGACCTGCCGTGGTTTCCTCGCAAAGGACATGACATGACGGCGTACGCGCCCTCCACCGGCATGGGCTCGCGCCTGGTCCGGTACATTGGCGACCGGATCGCCACCGGCAGGCCCGGACAGGGCCGCCTGTGCATCCTGAACTACCACCGCATCCTGGAAGCGGCCGACCCGCTGCTGGCGGCCGAACCGGACGTCGAGACCTTCCGCTGGCAGATGCGGGTGCTGGCCGACTGCTTCAACGTGCTGCCGATGGACCGGGCCCTGGCGGCCCTGTCCAGCGGCCGCATGCCGCCGCGCGCGGTCTGCATCACCTTCGACGACGGCTACCGCTCGTTCCATGACCTGGCCCTGCCGGTGCTGCGCGAGTTCGGCTTTCCCGCGACGGTGTTCGTCACCACCGGCTTCGTCGACAGCGGCAGCATGTGGAACGACCGCATCCTGGAAGCCTTGCGCACCATGAAAGCCGCCGGCCTCGACCTGGAAGACGCAGGACTGGGCAGCTACCCGCTCGACACCCTCGAGCAGCGCCGCCAGGCGGTCGGGGTGCTGACCGAAAAGGCCAAGTACCTGGAGCCCGCGGCGCGCCAGGCCCTGGTCGAGCGCCTCGACGGACTGGCTACCCCGCCGGCGCGCGAGCCGATGCTCACCAGCGACATGATCCGCAGCATGTCGGCCCAGAACATCGAGATCGGCGCGCACACGGTGTCGCATCCGATCCTGACCAGCCTGCCCGACGCCAGCGCCCTGCAGGAACTGGCGGAAAGCAAGCGCCAGCTGGAGGCCATCACCGGCCGCCCGGTGCGCTATTTCGCCTACCCGAACGGCAAGCGCGGCAAGGATTTCGATGAGCGCCACATCGCCATGGCGCGCCAGGCCGGTTTCGAAGCCGCCTTCACCACCGCCCTCGGTGCGGCCAGCGCCGCGGACGACCGCTTCGCACTGCCGCGCAGCCGTCCCTGGGACGTGACCCGGCCCTTCTACGTCTTCCGCGTTCTGCGCTGGCTGGCAGCCTGACACCATGGCTACGATGACAAATACCCTGACTGGCCGCAAGGCCATCGGCATCTCCTTCGCCACGCAGTACGTCGAACTGGGCATCCAGTTCGTGTCGGTGATGGTGCTGGCGCGTATCCTGTCGCCGTCTGAGATCGGCACCTTCTCGGTGGCGGCCATGCTGATGACGATGCTGCACGTGTTCCGCGACTTCGGCGTGATTCAGTACATCATCCAGGAGCGCGAGCTGGACCGCGACAAGCTGCGCGCGGTGATGGGCGTGGCGATCCTGCTGGCGCTGGCGGTGGCGGGCGTGATGCTGCTGCTCAGCGGCCCGGTGGCGCGCTTCTACGCCAACCCGGCGCTGCGCGAGGTCATGCTGGTGATGGCGGCCAGCTTCGCGATCTCGCCCTTCGGCTCGGTAGTGCTGGGCGTGCTGCGGCGCGAAGGGCGCCTCGACGCGATCTTCTACGTCAAGACCTTCGCCGCCCTGTGCCAGGTCGGCGTCGGCATCTGGCTGGCCCTGGGTGGCCATGGCGCCCTGAGCCTGGCCTGGAGCAACTTCGCCGGCATCCTCGCCTTCGGCCTGGCGGGCAACCTGTTCCGGCCGGCCAAGCTGCCCTGGCTGCCCCGCTTCCGCAATCTCGGCACCGTCCTGTCCTTCGGCAGCGTCAGCAGCCTGGGCAACCTGGCCAATATCGCCGGCACCAGCGCGCCGGAGCTCATCGTCGGCAAGGTGATGAACCTGGCGGCGGTGGGCTACTTCAGCCGCGCCACCGGCCTGGTGCAGCTGTTCACGCGCCTGATCGGAAGTGCGCTCACGCCGCTGGTGCTGCCCTACTTTGCCCAGGTGAAGCGCGACGGCCAGTCGCTCGACAAGCCCTACCTGATGGCGGTGTCGCAGCTGACCGCGGTGGCCTGGCCCTTCCTGGCGGTGCTGCTGGTGCTGGCCTATCCAGTCACCCACGCCCTGTACGGCGCCCAGTGGGATGCCTCGGTGCCGGTGGCGCGCCTGCTGTGCGTGGCCGGCATCATCGGCGCGGTCGGCCTGTTTTCCTCGCAGGCGATGGTCGCGGCCGGCAAGGTGCGCTACGCCACCCTGTGCAACCTGCTGGTCCAGCCGGTGCGCATCGCCGCCGTGCTCGCCACTTCGGCCTGGGGCCTGGAAGCGGTGGCGCTGGCCCTGGTGATCTCCGAGTGCATCGGCCTGGTGGCCGTCTGCATCTTCCTGCGCCGCACCATCGGGGTACGTCCGCTGGCCCTGGCGCGCGCCTGCGCCCGCAGTGCCGTGATCGCGGCCTGCGCGCTGGCGGTGCCGCTGCTGGTCTGGCTGGGCGGCTCCGACCACACGGCGCGGGTCTGGAGCGCGCTGGCGCTGGGCGGCCTCGGCGCCACGCTGGGCTGGCTCGGCGGACTGGTGCTCACCCGCCATCCGCTCGGCGAGCACGTGCTGCCCCTGCTCGGCCTGCGCCCCGCTCCCGGCAGCGCGCAACAGCCCGGCCTCAGCCCCGCCGCGCGCGCCAAGCGGCTCGCCTACCGCAGCGGCGCGCTGGGCGCCTGGCACCGCGTCCGCAACCGCCGCAACCTGACGGTGGTGATGTTCCACCGCGTGCTGCCGCGCACCGACCCGCGCTTCGCCGGCGCCGATCCGGAATGGACCATGACGCCGGAAGCCTTCGCCCAGTGCCTGGAATTCTTCCGCCGCCACTACAGCGTGGTGGACGCGCCGCGGGTGTTTGCGGCGCTCGAAGGCAAGGCCACGCTGCCGCCCAACAGCCTCTTGATCACCTTCGACGACGGCTGGGCCGACACCGCCGAATTCGCGCAGCCGGTGCTCGACCGCAACCGCATGCCCTCGCTGGTGTTCGTGGCGGGCGGCGCGATCGGCCAGGCCGACCCGTTCTGGGAAGAAGGCGTGTTCAGCTTCCTGGCGACCGAACCGGATGCGCTGGCACAGGTCGGTGCGGCGCTGGCCGGGCTCGGCATGGCGCCGCTCGGCGATGAGCTGCCGGCCGGCGGCGAAGCGGCGATCCGCGCCGTGATCCGCGAACTCGGCAAGCGCCCGCGCAGCGAAGCGCTGGCCCTGGCCGCGGAACTGCGCCGCCGCAGCGTCGCCGATCACGGCATTCCGGCGATGATGGACGTGCCGCAGCTGCGCCGGCTGGCCGCCGGACACGCGATCGGCGGACATGGCATGAGCCACCAGCCGCTGACCCGGGTGCCTGACCTGGCCCACGAGCTGCGCGCGGCGCAGCAGTCGGTGGCCGACTACCTCGGCCAGGAGCGGATCGCCTCGATGTCGCTGCCGCACGGCGCCGGTTCGGATGCCGTACTGGCGGCCTGCCGCGCCGCCGGCTACCGCTACCTGTTCGACAGCCGCGCCCACCTGAATCGCATCGACGGCAGCGCGGCGCCGGGCCAGGACATCGGTGCGGTGGGGCGCATCCACATCTCGGAGCGCGCCATCGTCGACGCCGGGGGCCAGGTCGACCCGACGCGGCTGGCGGGCTCGCTGTTCCTGCGCCCGGTGCGGGCGCTCGAGCGGCCGCGCACGCATCTCTAGGAACGGCGATGCTTTCCGCCGCAATGTTTAGAGCACCACATGGCTTCAAAGGTTGAACCGATGCAAGAACAACAGAACGACAATCCGGGCGCAGCGCTGAGCTGCGCGCCGGACGCGATCCAGGTCAGCGTGATCATCCCGGCCTTCAATGCCGCCGCCACCATCGGGCGCGCACTCGCTTCGGTGCGCGCGCAGGAAGGCGTGGGCATCGAAATCATCGTCATCGACGACGCCAGCCGCGACGGCACGGCGGATGCCGTGCGCGCGGCGATCCGGCCGGGAGAAAACATCACCCTGCTGCAGCTGCCGATCAACAGTGGCGTGTCGGCGGCGCGCAATGCCGGGATCCAGCTGGCGCGCGCGCCCTACCTGGCCTTCCTCGACGCCGACGACATCTGGCTGCCCGGCAAGCTGCAGCGCCAGGTGGCGACCATCGCCGCCGATCCCGCCATCACCCTGGTCTCCTGCAACAGCCAGCAGGCCGATGCAGAGGGCCGTCCGCTCAAGGAAGGCCACGTGAACCGGCCGCCGGTACAGGGCATCGACGCCTGGAAGACCCTGCTGGTGTACAACTTCCTGCCGACCCCCACCGTGCTGACCCGTACCGCGCTGGTGCGCGAACTGGGCGGATTCGACGAGCAACTGGCGGTGGGCGAAGACCTCGACCTGTGGATCAAGCTGGCGATCCGCGGCAAGGTCGCGGTGCTGCCGGAAGTGCTGATCAATTACTACGACCTGAACAACAGCCTGATGAAGCGCCATCGGCGCCAGACCGGCGACATCGTCCAGCCCATGATCGAGCGCCATATCAGCGAACAGGCCGGCAAGCTGTCGGATGCCGAAATCCGCCACATGCGCGGCAGCCGCTCGTTCCAGATGGGCTGCGACCTGTTCTTCTCGGGCAGCTACCGTCCCAGCATGGCGCTGTTCATCCAGGCGGCCCGCTGCGGCACCCGTCCGCTGAAGAGCCTGTCCTACTTGCCGCGCGCGCTCGTGATGGAAGCTGCGGCACTGACCAAAGAAACCTTTATGAGGCCCGGGAAATGAGCGGGAAGCAAGCCCTGAACATCCTGATCAATGGATGGTATGGACAGCTGAATGCCGGGGATGACGCCATCCTCGACGTGTTTGTCGAGCGCACGGCGGAAAAGTTCGACGCCCGCTTCACGGTGCTGTCCGAGTTCCCCGGGAACATCCCGCAAACGCCCCGCCTGCGCAGCCAGTTCCACCCGGTGCTGCTGGGACGCGGCATGCTGTCCCAATACCTGAACGGCAATGCCTGGCGCCACCTGCGGGCGATCCGCGAAGCCGACCTGGTGGTGCTGGGCGGCGGCGGCATCCTGCGCGACAACACCAACTGGCGCAACCTGCTGCGCCTGCTGGACGAAATCTGGCTGGCCAAGCTGTTCGGCCGCAAGACCATGATGTACGCGATCGGCGTCGGCCCTTTCAAGACGCGCATCGGCAAGTGGCTGATCGGCGCCACCGCGCGCGCCTGCGACCTGGTCACCGTGCGCAGCCAGCGCGCCGCGGAACTGCTGCGCGAAGTCGGCGTGCCGGCCGAACGCATCCATGTGGTGGCCGATCCCGCCTTCCTGCTGGCGCCGCAGCAGCCGGCGGAAGCACAGCGCGCCGAACTGGCTGCACTGTTCAGCTCCGGCAAGAAGAAGATCGGGTTTTACCCGACCTTCTACCTGCGCCGCAAGTCGGCAGGCATCGAACGCATCGCCGCCGCACTCGACCAGCTGGCCGAAACGGAAGACGTGGAATTCGTGGCGGTCCCGATGTCGGTGCTCGACGGCGACATGGATGATGTCGTCATCGCCCGCCGGGTACAGGCGGCGATGCGCCGCCCGGAGGCTCTGCACATCTATGAAAAGCGGCTGTCGGCGCCGGAACTCAAGTGGGTGACTGGACTGGCGCCGCTGAACATCACGGTGCGCCTGCATGCGATGATCTTCTCGCTCGGCTGCAACGTGCCGGTGGTGGCGCTCAATTACGAGCCGAAGGTGTCGAACGTATTCGAGGACTTCGCCGCCCCCCAGTACCTGGTCGACCTCAACGAGGACACCGAGGTGCGCCTGGTCGATGCGACCCGGCTGGCCCTGCGCAACCTGGAGCCCTATGGCGAGCATATCCGCCAACGCCGCCAGCGCGTGAAGGCACGCTCCAGCGCCACCTTCGACCTGATGGGCGAGCTGTGCGGCTACGAGACCGGGCTCGATACCGAGACCGAGCCGCATCGCCGCTGATCCGGCTCAGGGGACAAGCGCCCGGCCTCAGAGCAGGACTTCGGCCGCCGCCGGATGGCTCAGGAATGCGGCCGGGCTGGCGCTGCGCCCGTAGGCGCCGGACTGGAACACCACCACCAGGTCGCCCGCTTCCGCCCGCGCCAGCTCCATCCGTTCGGCCAGCAGATCGAGCGGGGTGCACAGCGGTCCGACGACGGACACGGTCTCCCGCTCCCCCGCTTCCATGCGGTTGCCGATCGCAACCGGATAATTCTTGCGGATCACCTGGCCGAAATTGCCCGACGCCGCCAGGTGGTGGTGCAGGCCGCCGTCGGTCACCAGGAAGACCTGGCCGCGCGACTCCTTGCGTTCGGTGACGCGGGCCACGTACACCCCCGCCTCGCCCACCAGGTAGCGTCCCAGCTCGATGATCACCTCGGTCTCCGGCGAGCGTTCGCGCAGGCGCGCGCACCAGTCTTCCAGGTGGGTGCCGATGGCCTCCAGCGCCAGCGGCGCTTCGCCCGGAAAGTAGGGAATGCCGAAGCCGCCGCCGATGTTCAGCTGGGGCAGCGGCAGGCCGGTCCCCTCGAGCAGGGCCAGCGCCAGTTCGAAGGTGCGGGACTGGGCCTCGATGATGGCCTCCGCCTTCAGGCTCTGGGAGCCGCTGAAGATGTGCAGGCCGCGGAATTCGACCGTCATGCCGGCCAGCGAGCGCAGCACCGCCGGCACCCGCTCGGCATCGATGCCGAAGGGCTTGGCGCCGCCGCCCATGCGCATGCCCGACCCCTTCAGTTCGAAGTCCGGGTTGACCCGCAGCGCCACCAGCGGCCGGATCCCCAGGGTTGCGCCGATGGCGGCCGCGCGCGCCAGTTCGTTCTCGGATTCGATATGCAGGCAGACCCCGGCGGCGATCGCCCGGCGCAGCTCGGCATCGAGCTTGCCGGGACCGGCGAAGCTGATTTCCGCCGCCGCCATGCCGGTGTCGAGGGCGACCGCCATCTCGCCGGCGGACGCCACGTCGAAGCCGTCGACCAGGCCGGCCATGTGCTGCACCAGTGCCGGCATCGGGTTGGCCTTGACCGCGTAATGCAGGCGCACCGAAGGGGGCAGCACGGCGCGCAGCTGCGCCACGCGCGCGTCCAGGAGGGCGCGGTCATAGGCATAGAAGGGGGTGGCGCCGACCCGTTCGGCGAGCCGGGTCAGCGCGATGCCGCCGACCTGCAGGCAGCCGTCCACCACCGGGAACAGGGTCTGCGCCGCATGCACCGGGCGGGACGGTTTTGCTTCACTCATGGGTGTCCTGTTCTTCGAACAAATGCATGAAATCGGTACGCAGCAGCGGCCGGTCGATCTTGCCGTTCGGGTTGCGCGGCAAGGGCTGGTCGCGCAATGCGATGTGGGCCGGCACCATGTAGGCCGGCAGCAGGCGGCGGCAGGCCTCCAGCAGGCCGGCCGCCGCGGCGGGCGCGCCTTCGCGTGGACGCGCCACCGCCACCACCGCCTGGCCCAGCTTCGGGTGCGGCACGCCGAAGGCGGCCGCATCGAGCGCCAGGCCGCTGGCATGCAGGGCTTCCTCGACCTCGGTCGGGCTGACCCGGTAGCCGGACACCTTGATCATCTCGTCGCTGCGGCCGACGAAATACAGGTAGCCCTCTTCGTCGCGGCGCACCGTGTCGCCCGACCACACCGCCATCTCGGCCAGCGGCAGGGCGGGATCGCGGCCGGGCGCCGGGCGGAAGCGCTCGGCGGTCTTGGCCGGATCGTTCCAGTAGCCCAGCGCCACCAGCGCGCCACGGTGCACCAGCTCGCCCGGCTCGTTGGCCGCGCACAGGGAGCCGTCGGGCCGCACCACCATCACTTCGGCGTTCGGGATCGCGCGCCCGATCGAATCCGGGCGCCGGTCCAGTTCGGACGGCGGCAGGTAGGTCGAGCGGAAGGCTTCGGTCAGGCCGTACATCAGGAACAGTTCGGCCTGCGGGATGGCGGCGCGCAGCGCGTCGACGGCGGCGCGCGGCATGGCGCCGCCGGAATTGGTCAGGTAGCGCAGCGTGGTGGCGGCCGACCAGTCGAGTCGGGCCAGCTCGATCCACAGCGGCGGCACCGCGGCCAGCCCGGTGATGCGCTCGGTCACCACGGCGCGCACGACGTCCTGGGCGAACAGGTGGTTGATCAGCACCGCCGCCGCGCCGGCGTGGAAGGCGCAGGTGAGCTGGCTCAGGCCATAGTCGAAACTGAGCGGCAGCACCGCGAGCAGGCGGTCGTCTGCGCGCAAGCCCAGGTAGCTGGAGACGCTGAGCGCCCCCGCCACCAGGTTACGGTGCGACAGCACCACGCCTTTCGGCTTGCCCGTGCTGCCCGAGGTGTACAGGATGGCGGCGACGTCGGCATCGATGCGGCGCACCGGGTGCGGCGCGCCGTCGCGGTTCGCATCAAAGCTGCGCACGGCCGCCCCGGCAGGCGCTTCCAGTCCCTCGGCGGGGCCGGTTACCAGGATGGTGTGGAGCTGCGGGCAGGCGGCCAGCGCGGGCGCCAGCTGGCGCAGGCGCTCCGGCGAGGTGACCAGCAGGCGCACCCCGCAGTCGGCCAGGATGTAGGCGACCTGCTCCGGCTTGAGCAGGGGATTGACGGGTACGAAGACGGCGCCGGCAGCGCTCGCGCCGAACAGGGCGGCGACGCCCTCGACACGCTTTTCGAGGAAGACGGCGACCCGTTCGCCGGCGCTGACGCCGGCATCCTGCATGGCGCCGGCGGCCGCGCCCACGCGTTGCGCCAGGGCTGCGTAGTCGAGGCGCTCGGCGCGGTAGACCAGCGCTTCGGCGGACGGCGTGCGCTCGGCCGCCGAGAAAATGAAATCGTGAACGAGCTCACTCATGAAAACCCTGATCGTCTCTCGCTCCCTGTCGCAGGCAGCCAAGCGCGCATTTTACCAGTAAGATTTCGGTGAAGTAATCGACGCCGGCCTTTCGGAAAAGACGCGCACGCATCGGCGCGGCTCGACCGCAGGCCACTGCTCAGCCTATACTCTCTGATGACCAAAATCCTGCCCGTTTCCGCCCTGGTGCGTCCGCGCGTGCCGCTGGCCCCGGTGCTGTCCGGCGGCAGCTTCGCGCGTGCGGGCGACGCAGGACTGCCCTCGGTGCTCGACGCCGGCCCGGCCCGGCTGGTGACCAGCGGCCGCATCGCGATCGCCATGGCGCTGCGCGAGATGGGCATCCAGCCCGGCGACGCCATGCTGGTGCCGGCCTGGCACACCCAGTCAATGGTGGCGCCGCTGCTGTGGGCGGGCGTGCAGCCGGTGTTCTACGACGTGGGGCCGGACGGCACGGTGGATCCTGCCGAGCTGGCGCGCCGCCGCACCCCGGCGGTGCGGGCGCTGATGGCCACCCATTACTTCGGCTTTCACCAGGACATGGCGGCGCTGCGTGCCTGGTGCGACGCGGCCGGGCTGCAGCTGCTCGAGGACTGCGCCCACTGCTGGTTCGGCGAGGTGCAGGGACGCCCGGCCGGCGCCTGGGGCGACTACGCGATCGCCAGCAGCATGAAGTTCTACCCGACCTATGAAGGCGGCTGCCTGGTGTCGGCGCGCCACGCCCTGCGCTCCCCCTCTCCTTCCGGCGCCGGCGCCGGCTTCGAAGCCAAGGCGGCCCTGGGCGCGCTGGAGCGCGCCTTCGGCCACGGTCGCCTGCGCGGGTTGGAACGCCTGCTGGCCCTGCCGCTGGCGCTCAAGCGCGTGCTGTGGACCCGGGCCAAGGCCAGGCAGGCGGACGCCGCGCCTGCCCTGGCGCCCGATTCTTCCGACAGCAGCGTGCGCTTCGAGCCGGCCTGGCTCGACCGCCGCAGCGCCCTGTTTTCGCGCGCCGTGCTGCGCCTGGGCAGCGCCCGCCGCATCGTCGGGCGGCGCCGCGCCCATTACGCGCAGCTGGCGGCGGCACTCGGCGGCCTGCCGGGCTGCCGGCCGTTGCATCCGGCCCTGCCGGACGGTGTGTGTCCCTGGGTGTTCCCGCTGCTGGTGGAACAGCCCGAGCCGCTGTTTGCGGCACTGCAGGCGCGCGGCGTGCCGCTGGTGCGCTTCGCCGAGCTGCGCGACCCCGGCGCCGGCACCGCAGACTTCCCGTACAGCGCCGCACTGGCGCAGCGGGTGTTCGGCTTCCCGGTGCACCAGGAACTGCGTGCGGACGAACTGGCCTGGCTGTGCGCCGCCATCCGCGAGGCGGCCGGAGCATGAGCCGACACCTGCGCTGGACCCTGCATCCCGCCACCGATTTCGCGGATTACGCCGCCGGGTGGGACGCGCTGGTGCGTGAGGCCGCCATGCCGCCGGCGCTGGCACCAAGCTTCGTCGCGCCGTTGCTGGCATGCTTCGGCGACCCGCGCGCCCTGCTGGCCTGCTGCCGCGAAGGCCGCGGCGCCGGCGCGCCACCCGTGGCGATGGGGGTGTTCATCCCGGCGGAGCATGGCAGAGGCTGGAGCACGCTGCAGCCGCCCCAGGCCCCGCTCGGCCTGTGGCTGCAGCGGCCCGGCCAGGACACGGCTGTCCTGCTGCGCGGCCTGCTGCACGCCCTGCCTGGCTGGCCGGCGGTGGTGGCGCTGACCCATCTCGACCCCGACGTGATGCCGCGTCCGCCTGACGCGGGGAGCGTGCGCACCCTCGACTACATCGACACCGCCCGCATCACGCTGCAGGGCAGCTTCGACGACTACTGGGCCGCGCGCGGCAAGAACCTGCGCGCCAACCTGAAGAAGCAGCGCGCGCGCCTGGCCCGCGACGGCATCGCGCTGCGCCTGGAAGCCGTGCGCGCGCCAGGCGCCATGGAAGCGGCGGTGGCCGACTATGCGCGCCTGGAGGCGGCCGGCTGGAAGGCCGGCGGCGGCACCGCGGTGGCGCCGGGCGACGCCCAGAGCCGCTTCTACGCCGCCATGCTGGACGCCTTCGCGCGCCAGGACGGCGCCTGCGTCTACCGCTACTGGTACGGCGAGCGCCTGGCCGCGGTGGACCTGTGCATCGAAGACGCGGCGGGTTGCCTGATCGTGCTGAAGACCACCTACGACGAAGCGGTGGCCGACGGGACATCGCCGGCGCTGCTGATGCGCGAGGAAGCCACCCGCGCCCTGTTCGAGGCCGGCCACTACCGCCGCATCGAATTCTATGGCAGGGTGATGGAATGGCACCTGCGCTGGACGCAGGAAATCCGACGTCTGTACCATGTAAACTATTACCGCTGGCCGCTGCTGGCGCGCGCGCATGCCGCGCTGCGCGCCCGGGCCTGATTTGCTGGAGAAGCCATGTACCTTGATGAAGTAAGACAGATCGTGACCGATACCCTGTTCCTGGGCCCGCGCGGCGACGCGCTCACGGCCGACTCGCCGCTGCTGGGCGCCCTGCCCGAGCTCGACTCGATGGCGGTGGTGTCGCTGCTGGGCGCACTGGAGGAGCGCTTTGGCTTCATGGTGGACGACGACGAGATCAGCGCCAGCACCTTCGAGACCCTGGGCAGCCTGGCTGCTTTCGTCGACGGAAAACTGAAGCAATGAGCGCCGCGCCGGCGCGTCCGGATGCCGAACCGTTCTTCCTGCCGTCCCCGCGCGGGCCGTTGTTCGCGCTCTACCACGCTCCGGCCGGAGCCTGCCGCCACGCGCTGCTCTACGTCCACCCTTTCGGCGAGGAGATGAACAAGTCGCGCCGCATGGCGGCCATGGCGGCACGCCGCCTGGCCGACAGCGGCGTGGCCGTGCTGCAGCTCGACCTGAGCGGCTGCGGCGACAGCGCCGGCGAATTCGCCGACGCGCGCTGGGAAGACTGGCTGGACGACCTCGCCCTCGGCAGCGCCTGGCTGCGCGAGCGCAGCGGGCTGGCGCCCGGTGTGTGGGGCCTGCGCTTCGGGGCCCTGCTGGCCCTCGACTTCGCCCGGCGCGCGGCCGCGCCGCCGCCGCGCCTGCTGCTGTGGCAGCCGGTCACCAGCGGCGCCGTCTACCTGACCCAGTTCCTGCGCCTGCGCAGCGCCGGCGACATGCTGCGCGAGGGCAGCGCGCGCGGCACGCAAGCCCTGCGTTCCACCCTGCTCGGCGGCGTGCCGCTCGACGTGGCCGGCTACACCCTGGCCCCGCAGCTGGCGGCCGCGATCGACGCCCTCGATGCCGGCGCCATCCTGCCGCCGGCGCCGGTCGACTGGTTCGCCGTCGGTCCGGGCGAGCGCCCCCTGTCCCCGGCCAGCGAGCGCATCGCACACGGCTGGCGCGTGGGCGGCAAGGCCGGCACCCCGGTCGCCCTGCATGCGGTGCGCGGCCCGGCTTTCTGGGACAGCCAGGAAATCATCGATTGCCCGGCGCTGCTCGACGCCACCGTGGCCGCGCTGGCGGAGGTTGCCCATGCATGAGGAACGCGCACTGTCGTTTACTTGCGAGGGCGACCGGCTGGTCGGCATCGTCAGCCTGCCGTCCGCCGCCGCGCCACAGCCCGCCCGCGGCGTGCTGATCGTGGTCGGCGGCCCGCAATACCGCGCCGGCAGCCACCGCCAGTTCACCCTGCTGGCGCGCCAGCTGGCGGCCGAAGGAATCGCGGCGATGCGCTTCGACTACCGCGGCATGGGCGACAGCGAGGGCGCCCTGCGCGACTTCGCCGACGTCGGTGCCGACCTGCGCTGCGCGCTGGACGCCTTCTTTGCCGCCGTGCCTTCGCTGCGCGAGGTGGCCCTGTGCGGCCTGTGCGACGGCGCCTCGGCTTCGGTGTTCTATGCGGCGGACGACGCACGCGTGCGCGGCCTGGTCCTGCTCAATCCCTGGGTGCGCACCGAGCAGGGCGCGGCCCGCGCCACCTTGCAGCACTACTACGGCGCGCGCCTGGCGAGCGGCGCCTTCTGGCGCAAGCTGCTGTCCGGGCAGTTCAGGCCGCGCGCCGCGCTGGCTTCCGCCTTCGGCCTGCTGCGCCAGGCAAAAAGCGGCCCGCAGGACGCCGGCGCCAGCCTGCCCGAGCGGATGTACCGGCGCCTCAGCGCTTTCAGCGGCCGCGTGCTGGTGGTCCTGAGCGGGGCCGACCTCACCGCCCAGGAATTCGCCGGACTGGCGGACTCCTCGATGCCGTGGCGCACGCTGCTGGCGGACGGCCGCGTGACCCGCCACGAGCTGCCGGGCGCCGACCATACCTTCTCTCAGCGTGCCTGGCAGGACGAGACGGCGGCCCGTGTATGCGACTGGATGCGCGCGTGGCAAGACCCCCGGTGAAGCATCCATGAAACGGGTGCTGATGGTGGCCTTCCACTTCCCGCCGCAGCGCGGCAGCAGCGGGCTGCAGCGCACGCTGCAGTTCGTGCGCAACCTGCCGGCATCCGGCTGGGAGCCGCTGGTGCTCAGCGCCGCGCCGCGCGCCTACGAGGACGCGGGCGACGAGCAACTGGCCGCGATCCCGCCCGCTACCCACGTGCAGCGCGCCTTCGCCCTCGATACGGCCCGCCACCTGGCCTGGCGCGGCCGCTACCTGGGCTGGCTGGCGCTGCCCGACCGCTGGGTGAGCTGGCTGCTGGGCGCGGTCCCGGCCGGCCTCGCCACCATCCGGCGCCTGCGCCCGGCCCTGATCTGGTCGACCTACCCGATCGCCAGCGCCCACCTGGTGGGACTGGTGCTGCACCGCCTGAGCGGCCTGCCCTGGGTGGCCGACCTGCGCGACCCGATGGTCGATGCGGTCCACCCCAGCGGCCGCGCCAAGCGCGCCGCTGCGCTGTGGATCGAACGCCAGACCCTGCTGCACTGCACGCGCGCGGTGTGCACCACCGAAGGCGCCGCGCGCAGCTACCGCGCACGCTATCCGGCGCTGCCGCCGGAGCGTCTGGTGGTGATCGGAAACGGTTACGACGAGGGGAATTTCGCCGCGGCCGGCACGCTGCCGGAAGACTTGCCGAAGCAGACCGGCAGGCCGCTGGTACTGCTGCACAGCGGGATCGTGTACCAGCTCGAACGCGACCCCAGCTGCCTGTTCGAAGCGCTGGGCATCCTGCGCGCCGACGGCCGCATCGGGCCGGACACGCTGCGCCTGGTGCTGCGCGCGCCGGTGACCGCAGACTGGCTGCGCGGCCTGGCGCAGCGCCATGGCATCGCCGACATGGTCGCGATCGAGCCGGCCCTGCCCTACCGCGACGCCCTGCGCGAGATGCTGGCTGCCGACGCCCTGCTGGTGCTGCAGGCGGCCAACTGCAACGACCAGGTGCCGGCGAAACTGTATGAATACCTGCGCGCCGGACGCCCCATCCTGGCCCTGACCGATGCCGCCGGCGACACCGCCGCGGCCCTGCGCGGCGCCGGCATCGACACCATCGGGCCGCTCGACTCGACCGAGGGCATCATCGCGGCACTGCTGCGTTTCCTGAAGCTGGTGGAGGAAGGACGGGCGCCGCTGGCCGCCCCTGAGGCGGTGCGGCGCCATGAACGGCGCGCCCACGCCGAGCAGCTGGCGCGCCTGTTCGACGAGGTGCTGGAGACTTAGTTACCGGCCTTGATGCCGTGGCGGCCCATCAGGTCGTACAGCGTCGGGCGGCTCACGCCCAGCATCTCCGAAGCCTTGACGATGTTGCCGTCGACCCGTGCCAGCACCTTGACGATCGCCTTGTACTCGGCTTCGTCGCGCACCTGGCGCAGGTTGATCGGTTCTTCCACCGCGCCCTCGCCCGGCAGCCCGAGGTCGTCGGCGACGATGGTATTCCCGTCGGCCATGATGACCGCGCGCTTGATGTAGTTCTCCATCTCGCGCACGTTGCCCGGCCAGTTATAGGTCTCGATGGCGGCGATCGCGTCCGGCGCGAAGTGCAGCGACGGACGTCCTTCGGCCGCGCAGAACTTGTTCTTGAAGTGGTGGGCCAGCAAGGCGCTGTCGCCCTCGCGCTGGCGCAGCGGCGGAATGGTCACCACGATTTCCGACAGGCGGTAATACAAGTCTTCGCGGAAGCGGCCCTGGGCGCACAGCTCCTTCAGTTTCTGGTGGGTCGCGCAGACGATGCGCACGTCCACCGGGATCTCCTCGTGGCCGCCGATGCGCTCGATCACGCGCTCCTGCAGGAAGCGCAGCAGCTTGGCCTGCAACGGCATCGGCAGGTCGCCCACTTCGTCGAGGAAGAAGGTGCCGCCGTGCGCCAGCTCGACCTTGCCCTTGGTCTGCTTGGCAGCGCCGGTGAAGGCGCCCTTTTCGTAGCCGAACAGTTCGCTCTCGAGCAGGTTCTCGGGAATGGCCGCGCAGTTGATCGCCATGAAGCGCTCCTTGGCACGCGGCGACAGCTGGTGCAGCGCGCGCGCCAGCACTTCCTTGCCGGTGCCCGATTCGCCCAGCAGCATCACCGAGGCCGAGGTCGGCGCCACCTTCTCGATGTTGCGGCAGACCTTGAGCATGCCCGGGTCGCGCGAGATCACGCCGGCCAGCGGCGAGTCGGCCTGCGACTGCTGCATGCGGCGGTTCTCCAGCTGCAGATTGTGCAGGAAGAAGGCGCGCTGGATCACCAGGTTGAGCACTTCCGGGTCGCAGGGCTTCTGGTGGAAGTCGTAGGCACCCATGCCGATCGCCTTGACCGCGTTCGCATGGTCCTGGTTGCCGGTCAGGACGATCACGCGCGTGTCCGGCGCCAGCGCCAGGATCTGCTGCAGCGTCGCCAGGCCCTCGGTCGAGCCGTCCGGATCGGGCGGCAGCCCGAGGTCCATGGTGCACACGGCAGGCTCGTGGCGGCGGATCTGGGCCAGCGCGGCCTCGCGGTCGCCGGCCACCACCACGTCGTAGCCGTCCAGGCTCCAGCGCAGCTGCTTCTGCACGCCGGGATCGTCTTCGATGATGAGCAGTTTGGGTTTGGTCTGGGTCACGTTGTTCCTCGCTTCAGGCGGCACGCTGGGCGCGCTGGTCCGCCGGCATTTCCTGTTGATGGAGCGGCAGCATGACGCGGAAGGTGCTGCCCGTGCCCGGGCTGCTTCTCACCTCCAGGCTGCCGCCCAGTTCGTTGATGTATTCGCGGCTTTCGAAGGCGCCGATGCCCATGCCGGCCGACTTGGTCGAGTCGAAAGGCTTGAACAGGCGCTCGCGGATGAATTCCTCGCTCATGCCTTCGCCGGTGTCGCTGATCTCCACCAGCGCGCGGCCGCCTTCGGCCGCCAGGCGGATGCTGACGCTGCCGGTGCGCGGCGTGGCCTCGATCGCATTCTGGATCAGGTGCCCGACCACGCGCTCGAGGCGTTCACGGTCGGCCAGCACCTGCAGGCCGGGGGTCTCGACCAGCAGCTGCGGGCGCGGCTCGAAGGCCGCCTTCTGGTCCACGGCCTGGCGCACCACCTGTTCCACGGCGAGCGCCAGCGGCTGCTGCGCGGATTCGGTGCGGCTGAGCTTTTGCAGCATGATCTTCATCTTCTGCACCGAGTAATCGACGGTCTCGAGCATGTCGGCCTGGAATTCCGGATTGTCCTTGTGTTTCGCCGCGTTGGCGTTCATCAGCGACAGCTGCAGCACCAGGTTCTTCAGGTCGTGCACCACGAAGGTGGACATGCGGTTGAAGGACTCGAACTGGCGCGCCACCATCAGCGCGTTCGCGGTCTCCTGCTGGGCCAGCTGGCTGGCGGCCTGGCTGCCGGCGATCTCGAGCACATCGATGACTTCCCAGTTCAGCTTGACCGGGCTGCGCGGGTTCTGCAACAGCACGAAGCCGGACAGGCGCTCATGCAGGATCAGCGGCACCACCAGCCAGGCGCGCGGGTAGCTGCCCAGCCATTCCGGCAGCACCAGGGCATCGTACTTGTCGGGGCTGTGCGCGTATTCGTGCAGGTCGACCACCCACTGGCTGGTCTCGAGGAACTGGCAGAACGGCGAATCGGCCGGTTCCATGCCCGTCAGCGCCGGCGAATGCCAGCTGGTCACCGGCTCGTAGTTGCCGGAGGCGCCGCGCTGCCACAGCACGCCGCCCGGACTTTCCACCAGCGCCGCCACCGCCTCGATGACGCGCCCCCCCAGGTCCGGGCCGGGCTTGGACAGCGTGCGCGTGAAGCGCATCCATTCCTCGCGGTAGTCGTAGTTGTAGCGGTAGAAGTGCTTGCTGATGAAGACCTTCAGGCGCGCCCGGAAGCTTCCCGAAAACAGCACGCCGGCCAGCAGGATCAGGGCGCCGAACAGGAAGGTCACCTGCATCACGGTGCCCCAGCTGCCGCCGAAATAGCGCAGGTAGTAGCCGGCCGAGCCCATCGCCAGCAGGTAGAGGGCCGAACCGAACAGGGTGGCGGAATGGAACATCGCGCGGCGCGACACCGACAGCGGCGAGGACCACATCTTGCTGCGTCCCAGCGAGATCGCGATCAGCGGCACGGTAAGGGCGTTGACGACGCCGCGCGCGGCCCAGATGTCGGGATCGACCTCGCGGAACAGCATGGCGTTGCTGTAGAGGTAGAAGTCGTAGGCGAACATCGCGCCGATGCCGAGGCAGGCGAATTTCACGGCCCAGCGCTCATGCAGGGTGCGGGCGCGGTACACATGCTCCACCAGCAGCATGCCCGAGACCGCGATCGCCACCCGCGCCGCGCCCGGCAGCGCGCCGGTCCGGTCCAGCTGTGCCAGGTCCCACCAGCCGCCGGCCACCGCGCCGAAGCAGGCCAGGTAGACCAGGGGGCCCAGCACCAGCGCCGGCTGCAGGCGCAGCGGCATGCGGCTGCTGGCGTCGGTGAAGTGCCCGCGCAACACCACCAGGAAGACCGACCAGCCGGCATTGCGCAGCAGCTCCGCGCAGTCGGTCAAGGTCGACGACATGTTGCCGGCCGCCGCTTCCCAGGCCAGGGCGGCGCCCCACAGCACGCTCGACAGGCAGGCCAGGCCGAGCGCGATGTCGTGGCGGCGCCGCTGGCGCACCGCCAGCGGCGCACCGAGCACGAGGAAGCACACGGCCACCAGTGCATAACTGTAAGCCGCGATACTGGTCAGGGAGACGTCGTCCATGGGAGTGGCGTAGGCGGCGCTAAAAGGAAGGGATGAAGCTCGGGTTGGCCCGGCGCAGCGGCGCGCCGGGCAGGCTATGGCGCGCGCCGGTCACTGGCCGCGGCGCAGCAGGACGACCTTGAGCGTGTTGATCAGGATGAGGACGTCGAGGAACAGGCTGTTGTTCTTCACGTAGTACAGGTCGTACTGCAGCTTCTGCAGGGCGTCCTCGGCCGAGGAGCCGTAGCCGTAGCGCACCTGGGCCCAGCCGGTGATGCCCGGCTTGACGCTGTGGCGCACGTTGTAATACGGGACCACTTCGATCAGCTGCTCGACGAAGTAAGGACGCTCCGGACGCGGGCCGACGAAAGACATCTCGCCCTTGAACACGTTGAGGATCTGGGGCAGTTCGTCGATGCGGGTCTTGCGCATGAAATTGCCGAAACGGGTGACACGCGGGTCGTTCTTGGACGCCCACTGCGGCTGGCCGCTTTTCTCGGCGTCGGCACGCATGCTGCGGAATTTATGGACGCGGAAGGTCTTGCCGTCCTTGCCGACCCGTTCCTGCGAGTAGAACACCGGACCGCCGTCTTCGAGCTTTACCAGCAGTGCGGCCAGCAGCATCAGCGGGAGCGACATCACCAGGATCAACAGGCTGCACACCAGGTCGAAGCTGCGCTTCATGAAGGTGCGCACGAAACTCTGGTCGAAACCGCCGCCGAACACCAGCCAGGACGGCTGCAGCGAATCGACGCGGATCTGGCAGGTCTCGCGTTCGAAGAAGGTGGCGGCGTCGGTGACGCGGATGCCTTGCAGCTTGCAGTCGAGCAGTTCCTTGATCGGGAAGCCGCCGCGGCGGTTCTGCACCGACACTACGATTTCCGAGACGTTGTACTGGCGTACCAGCGATACCAGCGAGTCGCCGTCGCGCACCTTCAGCAGGTTCGCCGAGGGCACGCACAGCTCCTCGCCGGCGCTCGGGATGAAGCCGGCGATGTTGTAGCGATGGTAGTTCGAATTCTTCTGCGCCAGCTCGCTGCATTCCTTGGCCAGCGGGCCGCTGCCGAGGAACATGATGCGCGACTGCAGGAAGCGCGCTTCGGAGGTCTTGAAGAAGGCCATGCGCGCCAGGAAGATCCCGGTGCCGGCCAGCATGAAGACCAGGGCCATGGTGCCGCGCCCGAAGGACAGTTCCGGCGCCATGTAGAACACCAGCGCCAGGATCGCGAAGCCCATCAGGAAAGACGGCATCAGCTTCATGAAGAAGGGATGGCGCAGGCCTTCGTCGAAGTCGAGCTGGTACATGCCCATCGCACTCATGCTGAAGATGATCGCCACCGTGAATGCAACCGCCGAGGTGAAGAAGTGGTCGAGGTGGGCGGCCGTGGCGGCGTCGCCGAACTCGAGCATGCGCACCGCGGCGCCGATGTAGGCGGCCCCCAGCAGCACCAGCACCTCGACAAAGAGCAGCAGGAATACGATCTTCGACACATAGTGGTTAGAGATCCTGAACACGGTACCCTCCCTGATTCTTCTTACTTTTATATGGTTATGCAGTGGTGTTCGACGACGGCGCGAGGTGCTGCACGTACCACGACATCGCCTGTTGCAGGCCTTCGCCGATGCGATGCGTCGGCTGGTAGCCCAGCAGGGTCGCTGCCTTGCTGATGTCGGCCTGCGAATGGCGCACGTCGCCGCGCCGGAAATCGACGTATTGCGGCTGGTGTGCGTTCAGGTGCGGGAAACGCTCCCGCAGCAGCTCGCGCATCATGCCGTACAGCTGGTTCAGGCTGGTGCGGTCGTTGACCGCGACGTTGTACACCTGGTTGGCCGCTTCGCCCCCTGCGAGCGCGGACAGCAGGTTGGCCTGGACGACGTTGTCGATGTAGCAGAAATCGCGACTGGTCTCGCCGTCGCCGTTGATGCGCAGTTCATCGTTGCGGATCAGTGCAGCGACCCACTGCGGAATCACGGCGGCGTAGGCGCCGTTCGGGTCCTGGCGCGGGCCGAACACGTTGAAGTAGCGCAGGCCGATCGATTCGGTCCCGTAGGTACGGCCGAACACGTTGGCATACAGTTCGTTCACGTACTTGGTGACGGCATAGGGCGACAGCGGGCTGCCGATCCGGTCCTCGATCTTCGGCAGGTCCGGATGGTCGCCGTAGGTCGAGCTCGAGGCCGCGTAGACGAAGCGCTTGACCTTCGCATCGCGCGCTGCAACCAGCATGTTGAGGAAGCCGGTGACGTTGACCTCGTTGCTCGTGATCGGATTGTCGATCGAGCGCGAAACAGAGCCGAGTGCGGCCTGGTGCAGGACAAAATCGACGCCCCCCCCAGCGGCGCCGGCGCAGGCGCGCGCGCAGTCGTCCGTATTGCGGATGTCGCCTTCGATGAAGCTGAAGCGCGACCAGGCCTCCTGCCCGACTGCCTCGCGTACCATCTCGAGGTTGTGGCGGTGACCGGTGGCGAAGTTGTCCAGGCCCGTGACCTGCTGGCCCAGGCGCAACAGCGACTCGACCAGGTTCGAACCGATGAAGCCGGCCGCACCGGTCACGAGCCAGTGATAGCGCTGCTGCTGCAGGTGCTGCTGAAGGTCTTGAAACTTATTCACTTTCCAAACGCTTTCTCGGAACGGTTAGAGTCGCCAGACGCAATAGCCGGCTTCCTGCAGGGCTTTCGGGTCGAACTGGGACTTCACGTCGATGAAGCAGCCGCCTTCATTGAGCTTGGACTGGAAATCGGACAGCGACAGCGCCAGCACTTCCTTGTGCGGCACCGCGACGACGACGGCATCGGCCGGCGGCAGGCTGTCCCAGCTTTCCAGCTTGATGTTGTATTCGTGCCGGGCTTCTTCGGCTTCGGCCACCGGGTCATACACGTGGACCTCGCAACCGTAGGATTCGAGTTCGTGGACGATGTCGGCGACTTTCGAGTTGCGCAGGTCCGGGCAGTTTTCCTTGAAGGTCAGGCCGATCACGTTGACCTTCGAACCCTTGACGTGGAAGCCGGAGGAAATCATCGACTTGACCGTCTTCTCGGCCACGAACTTGGCCATGCCGTCGTTGATGCGGCGGCCCGCCAGGATCACCTGCGGGTGGTAGCCGACCATCTCGGCCTTGTGGGTCAGGTAGTAGGGATCCACGCCGATGCAGTGGCCGCCGACCAGGCCCGGACGGAAGGGCAGGAAGTTCCACTTGGTGCCGGCCGCCTTGAGCACCTCGAGGGTGTCGATGCCGACCTTGTCGAAGATGATCGCCAGTTCGTTCATCAGCGCGATGTTCAGGTCGCGCTGGGTGTTCTCGATGACCTTCGCGGCCTCGGCGACCTTGATGCTGGACGCGCGGTACACGCCGGCGGTGACCACTGATTCATACAGTTTCGCGATGCGGTCGAGCGATTCCTCGTCGTCGCCGGAGACCACTTTCAGGATGGTGGTCAGGGTATGTTCCTTGTCGCCCGGGTTGATGCGCTCCGGCGAGAAACCGACGTGGAAGTCTTCTTTCCACTTCAGCCCCGATTCGCGTTCCAGGATCGGGATGCAGACCTCTTCGGTCGCGCCCGGGTAGACGGTCGATTCATAGACGACGGTGGCGCCGCGCTTCATGTTGGCGCCGACCGACTTGCTGGCGCCGATCAGCGGCGTGAAATCCGGGTTGTGGGCGATGTCGACCGGGGTCGGCACGGCCACGACGATATAGTCGGCCTGCGCCAGCATGGCCGGGTCGGTGGTCACCTCGAGGTGGCGCGCTTCGCGCAGCGCTTCCGAGGACACTTCGCCGGTCGGATCCACGAACTGTTTATAGTGTTCGATCTTGGTGCGCGACAGATCGAAGCCGATGGTGCGCGCTTTCTTGCCAAATTCTACTGCCAGGGGCAACCCGACATATCCCAGCCCTACCACTGCGACGACTTCATCAGCTTTCATGGCGCATTCCGCTTCAGTATCAGGTTTTGCAATTATGCTAACTTTCAGTGTAGCACGAATGCATAAGTACACTCAACTTACCGTGAGAGTTTTGTCTAACGATAACAACGTTGCCGACGAGATGATATAGAAAAGACATGACTCCACGGTGACATGGCCCGCAAAGCTCATCTGTATCGGCCGAAGGATATTAGCATTTTCTGAAACACAAGTTCCAAAAAAGCATGAATCGTGCGCGGGATTCCGATAGCAATAGATCAAGCAATATTGCTAACGGGAATTTACAATTTTGCAAGAAAATACGGCGGGCGCCGATGTATTCGGATGGCGCGGCTGGCGGGGATCGAACCCACGACCCTTGGCTTCGGAGGCCAATA
The DNA here is from genome assembly GCF_059685865.1 of Telluria sp. ZB4P36. Classification (NCBI taxonomy): domain Bacteria; kingdom Pseudomonadati; phylum Pseudomonadota; class Betaproteobacteria; order Burkholderiales; family Oxalobacteraceae; genus Telluria; species Telluria sp. ZB4P36. Next base: position 86,195 of record NZ_JCASIE010000009.1, on the reverse strand, counting down.
CTCTATCCACTGAGCTACAGCCGCGTAGGGGGGAACAGAAAGTGATGCGAAGGATACAGTCTTTCTCCGATGCCGTCCATGGGCATGCACTTGCCTGAGATGAATTTCGTTACACTAGAGCAGCTTTACGACTATAATCGGCCGTTTGACGGCATTTGCAAAAAAGCATGTGATCGCAAGCGCCGGGTTAATGGCAAGGTTTTTTGGTAGTGGCAGGTTTTTTTAATGGAATTAAGGAAATCATGAGCGACGCACACAACGAACACCAATCCCTGATCCGTACCCCGAAGCAGCTCATCGCTGCCGTCGCAGGGTTCTTCCTGGTCATCGTCATCGGCATCATCCTGCTCGTGGTTTTCGCTACCAACGATCGCCTGACCGGCGCCGGCACCAAGAGCCAGAGCGCCGAAGCGCTGGCGCAGCGACTGCGTCCGCTGGCCGAGGAAGGCTTCACCCTGGTCGACGCGAATGCTCCACGGGTCCTGCAGGCAGGCAATGCTGTGTATACCGCGGTCTGCGCCGCCTGCCACGACAGCGGCGCCGCCGGCGCCCCCAAGCTGGGCGACAACGGCGCCTGGACCGCTCGCCTGGCCCAGGGTTACGACACCCTCGTCAAGCATGCCATCGAAGGCATCCGCGCCATGCCGGCCAAGGGCGGCAACCCGGATCTCGACAACGTCGAAGTGGAACGCGCCGTGGTCTACCTGGCCAACAAGAGCGGCGCCGCGTTCAAGGAACCGGCTGCGCCGGCACCGGCCGCTGCGACCACGACCGCGGCAGCACCCGCCACTGAAGCAGCCGCTGCAGCGCCTGCAGCTGCAGCAGCTGCGCCTGCAGCCACCCCGGCCGCCGCTCCGGCAGCAGCGCCGGCCGTTGCTTCTGCCGAGACCGGCAAGACCCTGTATAACAGCGCTTGCATCGCCTGCCACGGCGCCGGCATCGCCGGTGCACCGAAAACCGGCGACAAGGCAAACTGGGCTCCACGCATCGCCCAGGGCAATGCGACCCTGTATGAGCATGCCATCAAAGGCTTCCAGGGCAAGGCCGGCCTCATGCCGCCGAAAGGTGGTTCGACCGCAGCGGATGCGGACGTCAAGGCCGCCGTCGACTATATGGTCCTCGCCTCCAAGTAATTCCCCGGGCCCGCTCCCGGGCCCTGTTCTCCCCTCTTCCTGTCCCCGGCGGCATCGCCCGCCAGTCCAGTCCCTTTGAGCCTCGCATGCGCGCTGTCGCGTCCCGTAGACGCTGCGCACGGTTCAATGCGAATCAGAAATATTTTTCGATTAGAATGGCATTGCCTAAAATTTATTGCGAAAAATGCAAAACCGTTCACGCCACGCCATCGTGAAAAAGGCTGACTGCCTTTCTCCAGAAGAACTCCAGACATGGGAGCATTTATCAGCGACCCAGCCCCATCTCGCATCGCCATTCATGAGCGCCCACTATGCGCGGGCCGTGGCGGAATCCGGCCTGGATGCCCGCGTGTGCGTCATCCGGGACAACAATGAGATCTCGGCATTCTTCCCGCACTCCTACGCAAGCGGCCTGGCAAGCGTGTTCGGTGTTGCCGAGCGCATCGGTGGCGAAATGACGGATACCTTCGGTGTGATCGCCCACAGCGGTTTTCGCACCACTCCGGAGGAATTGCTTCGCCTGGCAAAGATCAATTACTTGAACTTTTCCCATCTCGCCGAGCCGCAGTTGCACCATGGCCTCACGGCAGGCCAGCCGCGGGTCGGCCTGCGTACCCGGGTCGATCCGCAGGCGGTCCCGGTCCTCGACTCGGTGCCGTCGATCGGCAAGCACTATCTGAAAGAAAGCGCGCGCCGCACCCGCAAGCTGACCGAGGAAGTCGGGCCGCTGCGTTTCGAATTCAATGTGGAGCGCAATCGCACCGAAGCGCTCGAACTGCTCATCCGGCAGAAGCGCGCCCAATACCAGTCCAGCGGCGCTCCCGATTCGCTGAAGGAAAGCTGGAAGCGCAACACCTTGTCCAGGCTGCTGGACTACCGTTTCGACAGCTGCCAGGGTGTACTGTCTTCGCTGTACGCCGGCGACGCCTGGATCGCATCGCATTTCGGCATCATGGGCAACGGCATCCTGCACATGTGGTTTCCGGTCTACAACCAGGAATTCTCGAAATATTCCCCGGGCCGCCTGCTGCTGCATGCCATTATCGAATCCAGCCGCGCCGCCGGCTTCGACACGATCGACCGTGGCGAAGGCGACACGCCGATCAAACGCGAGATCGCCAACCAGGAATATCAGTTATACCGGGGCATCTGGCAAAGCCGCTCGGCGCTCACGCCGATCGTGCACAACTTTACCCGCTTGCGCTGGCGCCTCGGCTTCTGAGGCGCGGGCCGCCGGTCAGGGTGAACGCATGCAGCCGCTGAAGTCGTCGAAGGCCCCGTAGCGCGGCCTCTCGGCACGCACCGGACCACACAGGTCGGGCACGGTTTCTCCGCGCGTCACGCGGCGTTCGGCCGGCTCGCGCCAGCGGAAATCGAAACCGAGCGGATCGCGGAACAGAGCACGCTGCGGGTGGCTTCCGGTATACAGCCGCGCCGCCGACGAAACCTGGTTGTCCCCCATGTGCAGGATGCCGCCGTCGCGGCTGCGAACGATGCCATCCACCAGGTTGCCGTCGATCGTGGCGCTGCTGCTCGGGAAGCGTACCGCGATGCCGCCGGTGTCGATCAGCGTGTTGTGAATCAGCTTGCTGCGCGCAGCGGAGTTCAGGTAAATGCCGTCATCCGAACACGATGCGATCAGGTTGGCGCGCAGGGTGCTGTCGGCCTGCTCGGTGATGCATTTGCCGCCGTCGCGACAGAACATCTTCTCGGTACCTCCCCCACCCAGCGACAGGCCGACACGCTGGCCCGGCGCACCGCGCAGCCGGTCTTCGCACAGCACGACGTTTTGTTCCATGAGGTTATTGCTACCGGCACCTTTGAAGAAGGCGCCATAGCTGATCCGGTCACCATCGCCCTTGATGAAGTCGCTGATCAGGTTGCGGCGGACGATCCAGTGGCTGGCCGTGACCACGTCGATTGGCGTGACGGGCTTGTGGGTGGCCCTGATCGTATTGTTGCGCAGCGTATTCAATTCAAGCAGACCATGATCGGGGTGCTGCCCAGCTTCCCCGTTGATCTTGACATGCGCGTTGTAGTCGACAATCAAGTTATTGACCGCAGCAAAGTGATGGGCATTGCCTACGACATGGAATGCATGCTCGCATGGCGCGTCCGTGCACTTCCCTTGCATGGACAGATTTTCGAAGCGCCAGTAGGGCGCCGATACCTTAAAGCCTTCATGCGTATTCATGTCCAGGTGGACGCTGCCGGGCGTTTGGGCCCGCACCACGATCGGTGCGTCCGCCCGGCCTGGACGTGCTGCCAGGATCCGGTAATCGAAGCGGTAGCGGCCAGGCAGGAGGGTGATGACCTGGCCCGGCAGCGCTTCGGCAATCGCGCGCAGCAGGCCCGCGCTGTCGGATACCAATATTTCCTGACCTGAGGGCTGGCTGGGAACAAGCATACCCGACGCCTGCATACCGACCTTGCCGCTCCAGGAAGCGCTTCGCAGCGGCGTATCGCCGCGATCTACCCGTACCAGCCATTGCCTGGCGGTCGAGCCGATGGTTTCGATCAGTGCATTGTGCCCGTCACTGCGGCGCTCCACATAAGGACCCAGCGAACGTGGCGTAATGCCGGCATCGTCCAGGTAATACAGGGCGATGCTGCCAGCCAATGCCGTCAGTCCGAGACTTGCAACGCCAAGCCACAACAAGGGACGCCTGTTGCCGCGACGTTGAGACTTGGAGCGGCTGGAGACGCCGGCTTGTTTTTGCATGTGTCAGTCCAGACAGCCGAAAAGAGTCAAAAGATTATGCCATAAGGAATTTCGTCTGTGACGGCCATCACAGTGTTGCATTCAAACATCGCAATCAGCGGGAAAATTGCATGCTAATTGACAACAGGAATGAGTTGCACGACAATATTTTGTTGTATCCGAGCAGTTTTTTGAATTTTTTTCGGTATCAATTTGCAATTTTTCCCTACTTCATTTAGTTTCCAGGAGTAATCTGAGTCTATCCGTACGGCACTATTTTTCTCGCCGTAAATTTTTAGGACAGCTCAGATATGCGAAATTCTTACACTTCTCCCCTCCTGATCGCAGCCGTTTGCGCCACTCTGTCGGCTTGCGGCAGCAGCAACGAAGCAGCAACTGAAACGCCAGCAGCAAACTCGATGGGTACGATGGGCGCCGTCCGTCTCTCCACGACCACCTACACTCCTGAATCGACCTGGACCGCATGCGCCACCGAAGGCGGCACCTGCGCGGTCAGCGGCACTGCCACCGTGCGCTACGGCACTGCGGACAAATTCGTTACCAAGAGCGTGACCGGCCCGGTCGCTTGCTCGAACACCGTGTTCGGCGACCCGGCTCCGGGCTATGCCAAGACCTGCAGCATCGGCGTCACTCCGGTTGCAAGCGCCCCGACCACTTCGACCACCACCTGGAGCGTCTGCGCCAAGGAATACGGTACCTGCTCGTTCAGCGGCACCGCCAACGTTCGCTATGGCACCGATACCAAGTACGTCACCAAGACCCTGACCGGTCCGGTCAACTGCTCGAACACCGTGTTCGGCGATCCGGCGCCGGGCTATGCCAAGTCCTGCAGCGTCGGCACTGTCACGACCGCGCCTGCTCCGACCACGCCTCCGACCGCACCGACGACCTCGCCGACGCCCCCGGCGTCCTGGGCCGTGTGCGCCACCGAAGGCGGCAACTGCTCGGTCAGCGGCACTTCGGAGGTGCGTTATGGCACGGCGACGCAGTACGTCACCAAGACCGTGACCGGTTCGGTCGCCTGCTCGAACGCCGTGTTCGGCGATCCGGCACCGGGCTATGGCAAGTCCTGCAGCGTCGGCATCACGTCCACGACGGCCCCGACCGCTCCAGCACCGGCTCCGGCTCCGGCTCCGGCTCCAGCCCCTGCTCCGGCTCCTGCCCCGGCTCCAGCTCCAGCACCTACTGGCGGCGCAATTACTACCGTCCAACTGACCAATGCAACGGCCAGCGCGCAAACCAGTGCCGCTGCCACCTTTGGCCAGACCTTCCTGCAGGGCGACGTGCGTAACGGCGAGACCCTGGTTGGCCGCAACGCAGCCGGCGCCTCGGTGCCACTGCAAGTCGACGTCAAGGCACGCCATGCCGACGGCTCGCTGCGCCACGCCGTGATCACCGCCCAGCTCTCGAGCAGCGCGGCGAACGCATCGGAAACCATCAGCCTGGTCAAGGCGACCGCCACCGCGGCAGCGACCCCGGCAACCCCGGCCTCGCTGCTGAACAGCGGCTTCACCGCGGCCTTCACCGCCACCATTGGCGGCGTCCAGTACAAGGCTTCGGCGGATGAGCTGCTGAAGGCGGGCAAGTACACGACTTGGCTGTCGGGTTCGCTGGCCAACGAATGGGTGGCGCAGGCTCCGTTGAAGACCTCGTCGGGCGTCGAGCATCCGCACCTGATGGCCCAGTTCGCCATCCGTCACTACGCCGGCAGCAACAGCGCCCGCGTCGACGTCACCATTGAAAACGGCTGGGCCTTCCAGGCCGCTCCGCAGAATTTCACCTACGATGCGCAGATGATGGTTGGTGGCCAGTCGGTCTTCTCGCAGGCCGCGCTGACCCACTACCACCACGCCCGCTATCGCAAGGTCTTCTGGTGGGGCAAGGCGCAAGCGCTGAACGTGCGCCACAACACCGCGTACCTGATCGCAAGCAAGGCACTGCCGAACTACGACCAGTCGCTGGCAATCAAGGAAACGACGATCGCTTCGTGGAAATCGCAATGGACCGCGGCCAAGACCGGTCCGATGCAATCGGGCGTCGCTGCACAGTACATGCCGATGACCGGCGGTCGTCCTGACATCGGCCTGATGCCGACCTGGAGCGCCCTGTACCTGCTGAGCATGGACCAGCGCATGAAGGATGTCAGCCTGGGCATGTCGGAAGCAGCCGGTTCGTGGTCGGCCCACTATCGCGACAAGAACACCGGCCGTCCGGTGACCCTGAGCGCGTATCCTTACCTCTCGCGTTATGAGAGCGGTTCGATCAACCCTGCGACCGGCAAGAGCGAACTGCTGCCGTCCTGCCCGAATACGCTGTGCACCACGCCGTTGACCGCCGATACCCCGCACCAGCCGGCGTTCGCCTACGTGCCTTACCTCGTGACCGGTGACTACTACCACCTGGAGGAACTGCAGTTCTGGGCAAGCTTCAACAGCTTCCAGATCGCACCGCAATACCGCGGCGCCGGCAAGGGCCTCGTGATGGACAACCAGGTGCGTGGTCAGGCATGGACCCTGCGTACGATGGCCGAAGCCGCCTTCATTACCCCGGACAACGATCCGCAGAAGGCAAGCTTGATGGCATTGGTGAATAACAACATCGAGTACTACAACGCCACCTATACCAACAATGCCGCCACCAACAAGCTGGGTGTCGTCACCAACGGCTACGCCATCGAATACGACGGCAACACCGGCCTGGCACCGTGGCAGGACGACTTCCTGACGTCGGCGATCGGCCGCATGGTGGAACTCGGCTTCAGCAATGCCCAGCCCTTCCTGGCCTGGAAATCGAAGTTCGTGGTGGACCGCATGATCGGCAGCGGCTACTGCTGGGTTCAGGCTCCGGCCTACAGCCTGAAAGTACGCGACAGCTCGAGCGCGCCGTTCTATACCACGATCGGCCAAGCCTACCTGGCGAGCAACCCGACGACCGGTGCGCTGGCTTGCGGCAGCACGCAACTGGCAAGCGCCCTGGGTGTGCGTGTCGGTGAGATGGTCGGTACCTTGTCGCCGATCGGCCAGCAGGGCATCATGCAGGCGGCCCTGGCCTATGCCGCAGGTGCCAACGCAAACGGTGCGAAAGCATGGTCGGCGTTCACTACTAACCGCCAGTACAAGCCGGACTACTCGGCGGAGCCGAACTTCTCCGTGGTCCCACGCTGATCGTGCGCTGATCCAGCAGTGACGTAAAAGCGGAAGTCTTCGGACTTCCGCTTTTTTTTTGCCTGTCGATCGAGCCTCTCTTGAATGGAACCTGAAGCGATTCGTAGTAAAAATGTAACTTTTCTGCTCGTTGTGCAACGGTGTTGCCCAACTTCACGTGATATCCTTCAGCATTCGTTCAGGCAAGCATTGCGCGTTCCGGCGCAGGCAGAACAGCTGTTAAGGGCACCAATGATTGACAACATCGCGATACTCATCTTCAGCTCCGCCATCGTCTACACGGTTTTCCGGGCGATCAAGCTGGACAAAGTGCTTCCCTGGTTTTCCGCCGATAGCGAACGGCAGCTGCAAGCGCTGCAGCTCGAAGAGCAGAAGAAGTCCAAGAAAGGCATCCGCAAGTAAGCATCGCCCAGCGATCTCCTGTCCGGAAGATGCGTTTTCCGGCCGCTGTTGTGCAAGGCACCTATACGTATGCAAAGTCTATTCCTGACGGCTGTCTTCGGCAGTCTTCTCTTCATGGGGTTTTCGGCGGCATTCGCCGCGGCACTCGGCTTTGTCTGGGTCGATATCGTCAAGCCCCAGCAATTGGCCTATGCGATCCTGACCGGACAGCCGCTGTCCTTCATCGCCGCCATCGCGACGATCGGCCTGTTCACGATGACAGACCGCAAGCAACCGCCACGCTTCACGCCCATCCTCCTCTTGCTCACGCTGTTCGGCCTGTGGATCACGTTCACCTCGTCCATGTCCGAATTTCCGGTCAGGGCCTGGACCAAATGGGACTGGGCCTCGAAGGTCGTGATCTTCGCGGTGATCTTCCCATTCATCTTCCGGTCCCGCGTCCAGATCGAAGCCTTCATCCTGGTCTTCATCTTCTCCGCCGCGACCATCTTCTTCTCGGCCGGTGTGAAAACCATGCGCGGCGGCGGCGGATATGGCGTGCTGGCGATCATGGGATCGGGCAATACCGGCCTGGCGGAAAGCAGTACGCTGTCCGTGGTATCGGTGATGCTGATCCCCCTGATATTCTTCGTCATGCGGTATTCCATCCTGCTCCCGCGGACGCGCCTGACACGCTTGTTCTTTGTCGGCGTCATCATCACCGCGGTGGCGGCGGTGGTCGGCACCTCCGCACGCACAGGTGTGATCGCGATGATCGTACTGGTGGCGATTTCGATCCTCAAGTCGCAGCGCAAGATGATGTGGATCGCCGGAATAGGCATCGCCGCGATCATCTTGATGAACATCGACCTGTCGAACACTCCCTGGGGAGCACGCATGTCGACCATCGAAACCTACAACGAGGACTCCTCCGCACTCGGCAGGATCAAGGTGTGGGAGTGGACCCTGCAATTCGTCGGCACCAATCCCTTGGGCGGGGGGTTCGACGCCTACATGCACAACCGCATCGCTGGCGTTCTGGCAGACGGCACGATACGCTACCTGCCTGACGGCGTCAGGGGCGGCAAGGCGTTTCACAGCATTTACTTCGAAGTGCTGGGCGAACAGGGCATTCCAGGTTTCATCATGTACTTCCTGATCATCGTGTTGTCCCTGCTGAAATTGCATTCGTTGAAAAGAAAATGGCGTCAGCATGAAGGAATGGCCTGGGTTGGGGGACTGGCGGACGCGCTTACCACCGCGATCCTGGTCTACCTTGCCGGCGGCGCCTTCGTCGGTATCGCCTACCAGCCGTTCATCTTCTACATGGCGAGTCTTACGGTGGCGATCGACCAGTACTCCGTCCGCGTGGAACGAGAGCAGCTCAAAGAAAAAGGACGTGTGAAGTCGTGAAGCTCAACCAACTCGCAGGCTTACGGGGAATCTGCGCATGGTGGGTGGTGTTTTACCATTCGCTGGGCCTGATGGGCGATTCGGTCTCGGGGCCGCTCAGGCATGTCATCGCACACGGCTACCTGGCGGTCGACCTGTTTTTCCTGCTCAGCGGTTTCGTGATCTTCCTGAGCTACCACGTCGCCGTATCCAAGGATTTTCCTCATAGCGTAGGCAAGTTTTACTGGAACCGCCTGGCTCGGATTTACCCCCTGCATCTCGTGATGCTGGGAGGTTACCTGCTGCTGTTCCTGGCGTTCACCCATTTCTCGAGCAGCGGCGCGGCGCCGACGACCTACACCTGGAGCTCCTTTATCCAGAGCATGTTCCTGGTCCATATGTGGGTTGGCAGCGACCTGACATGGAACGTGCCGTCGTGGTCGATCAGTTCGGAATGGTTCGTCTACCTGTTTTTCCCACTGATGGCGTATAGCCTGCGCAAGCTTCGCGGCGGGGTGGCGGCCCACCTGCTGGTCATCGCAGCAGTCGCGCTCTTGCTGCATCTGATTTACTCCCTGTCCGGCTTGCACTCGCTGGGCTCGGAGATCCCGCGCATGGCGCTGGTGCGCACCATGCTGGAATTCCTGATGGGAGTATTCATCGGCTCCTTGTTCGTCAATCACAAGGACTTCCTGGAAAAGACCAGTGGCGTGGCCTTCGTCGGCTTCATCATCCTGAGCGGGCTGTACGCGTTCACCGACCTGCCCGACTATTCCCTGATCCCGATTGCCTTCGCCCTGCTGATCGCCTACCTGAGCGTGACAGCGTCCTGGCTCACTGCCCTGCTGTCCCGGCCGTCGCTGGTCTATCTCGGCGAGATCTCGTATTCCACCTACATGGTGCACTACCTGGTCTACGATCTGTTCAAGGCCGGCTTCGTCTCGAATATCCACCAGGTCAACCAGCTGTACCTGTGGCTGTCGTTCGGCATGGTGTTCGTCCTGTCGGTACTGCTGCACCACGCCGTCGATACGCCTTCGCAACGCTACTTCCGCCGCCTGTCCGCACGCTAGCGGCGGCGCGCTTGCGCGCCAAGCCCGCCCTGCTGCCCTCCTTCAGGCCCGCGACAGGCGGGCAAGCAGCATCTTCTTCGCACGCAGCAGTTCCTCGGCGAGCGGATGGCGCAGCAACAGGAGCACGACCGGCCATGCCACGCACGCAAACATCGCCACCAACAGCAGGCGCGCCGCCGGATGCGCCACCGAGGCCAGCAGCGGCGAGAACAGGTACAGCCCGGCCAGCATGGCGACGACCGTGACCGCGCTGCGCCAGGTCGCCGACACCCAATGCACGGGCGTGATGCCCATGGCCCTGCGGGCCAGCAGCAGGTAGGCCGGAACCGACAGGAGCTCCCCGCACACGAAAGCGAATGCGAAAGACTTCAGGGAACCGTCGAACAGCGCGACCGAGAAGCCGATCTTGGCCAGCATGCCGACCAGCAGCGGAGACGCCGACAGGTAGGGACGGCCCATGGCCGTGAAGGCCGGCTGCAGGACCGAGAACGACATCTGGATGCCGGCGACGATGCAGAGTGCCGGGACGACCGGCGCCGATTCCAGCCAGCCTGGACCGTAGAGCAACAGGATGATATCGCCCGGCACGAAGGCAAGCACCGCCAGCGCGGGCCACATGACGCCGGTCAGGTAGGCGACGATGCGCTTGACCTCGCGCGACACATCCTCGCCGCTGTGATGGATCTTTGCCAGATAGGGCAAGGTCGCAAAATTGATGCTGGGCCCGGCGATGTAGTTCAGCATATTCACAGTAGAACTTGCTCGGCTGAACAATCCAACGAAATGCGCACCGCTGAGCCGGCCAATGACCAGGTCAGGCAGTGCCGCGTCGGCGGAACGGACCGAGTTGGTCAGCATGGTGCCGCCACCGAAATGCGCCACTTCGCGCCATCCGCGCAGGGACGGCAGGAGCGGCACATTCGCCGGCCGCAGGAGCCAGTAAGCCGTTGCGGTAACGAAGATATTGACCAGGTTGGCCCATGCGAAGGACATGTAGCTGTAACCCAGTTTGGCCAGCGTAATGCAGGTGAGCGCATAGGCCAGCACCGAGCAGGCGGTAACGATGGCCGGGACCCGGACATCGAGTTCGCGCGCCAGCACGGCTTGCGGGATCGAGCCGACCGGGATGAACAGGAAACCGATGGCCAGGACGTGCATTACATCCTCGACGCCGGCATGACGGTAATACTCGGCGGCAAACGGAGCCGCCAGGAACACCGCCAGCGCAAAACTCCATGAGGCGCAGAACATCACGCCCATGGCCGCACGCAGGGAGGCCGTCGTCAGCACCTTCTGGCTGCGGATGAAGGAGACCACGCCGAAGTCGCGGAACACGTGGGCGAAGGCCACGAGGACCGCAGCCATCGAGAAGATCCCGATCTCGGCCGGCTCCAGCAGACGTGCGATGTAGACCGACAGCAGGAAGTTGGCGACGGTGGCGCCGTTCGAAACAAAGAAATTAATGGCGATTTTTGAACGGATCGAATTCATGTGTACTTCTAAGCGTTGGGCGTGGCCGCCGCGCCGACCGCGACAAGCCGCCTGCCGGATCTTCTCGCAAGTATGAGCTTGCCATACAAAGTTCCGAGCAGGTAGACCGCGTCCATGAGACCGGTAAAACTGCGTGCCCGGCTGTTGGGTAAACGCGAAACGAAAAAGCGCATGAAGCGCAGCAGTCCGGACGCCGCCTGGCTGTAGCGGTAGCGCGGCAGCCCGAACAGTTTCGGGACCGGTTCCTGCGGCAGCCACTGCAGGCGCACCCCGTTGCTGGCACCGGACCAGAACGACCAGCGCAGGTGGTAGGAGCGGGTCATGCGCGACTCCGGAATGAAGTGGTAGATGACCAAGGCCGGATCGTACATGCCGTGGAAACCTTTCAGCATCAGGTTGCGATGCAGCTCGTCGTCCTCGCCACCCATCAGGTTGCCCTTGGAGCGGCCGATATGTGTCGCGAAGCCGCCGGCTTCCAGCAGGGCGCTCCGTTTGACGATGCAGTTGCCGCCGCAAATGCTGCCCCCGAAGTCCTTGAACGGCTGCGCCTGGTCACTCTGTTCGATCCAGCCGAGCACGGCGCGGTAGGCACCGACGTGCATCGGCAGCCAGGCCGGCGGCGTTGACTGCCAATCCGGCTTGTAGGGACCGCCGAGGAAATCGAACTCACCCTTGCGCATATAGTCGGCCGCCACGTCGAACCAGGCGGCGTCGATCTTTTCATCATCGTCGATGAAGCCCAGGTACTCGTCGTCGGTGTGGGCAACGGCAAAGTTCAGCGCTGCCGAACGGCCCTGCTGGAGCGCCAGCAGATACCTCGTCTTGAGGGTCGGGAAATTGTGCAGGGCAGCCTTGTTGGCCTCCTGGTTCTGAGGTGTGGAATTGTTATCCGAAACAATGACCGTCAAATCTATATCCGTCGGCAAATGCGCTTGGGCGATGTGCGCGAGCGCGACGCCCAGCAGGTCAGGCCGGTTATAGGTCGGAATAATCAGGCTGAGTTTGAACATTGTCGGACCGCTTCCATAGGCTGATATGCACGAGGTAGTTGAAGCAGGCCCCTGTACGGCGCCATGGGACGGCGCAATACGACGGGGACGTCACACGCGGTATTCCTGAACCCAGCTGCAACATCACTGGTGTTCTGTTTGTCATGTAAGTTTAGCAAAGATAATAATTGCTTAAAGATAAAGATGTCGCGCAATTTGTGTGGGCGTTGTGATCTTGGGACAAGTCGATGTCTCAGTAAGAGTTATTTAACAATTGGTTAATTTTTTCTTTCAAATAACTGAATGACGGTAAGTATGAGCCAGCCTGGAGAGTCGGCCAACAGACGATAAAATTTGGTGAAGATAGGCCGATATTGAACGTAGATGAACGAATAATCGTGAAATCCATTTCTCTATGGAGAGTTCTAAAAGTTCTCGACTGTTACAATTGGTTACGTGATTTTACAGACAGCATCGTATATGCTGGCCGGAAATGTGTCGCTGGAAATTTCCTAAAGACACAAACTTTGTTATTCTGACCAGAGGGATTTGATGCGCCAGCTTTCTTCTTCTATCCTGCAAAACAGCCTCCTTATCGCAGGCCTCCTGTCGGCTCTGCCGGCCTCCGCCGCCACCCTGGCAGTCGGTTCGGGCAAGACCTACGCAACTCCCTGCAAGGCATTTGCGGTGGCCAAGGACGGCGACCTCGTCGAAATCCAGGGCAACCAGACCTATGCGGGCGACGTCTGCGGCATCAATACCAGCAACCTGACTGTTCGCGGCGTCAACGGGCGTCCCAAAATCGATGCGGCCGGCAAGAACGCCATGGGCAAGGGCATCTGGGTCGTCAGCGGTAATAACGTGACCGTCGAGAACGTCGAAATGTTCGGCGCCAAGGTGCCGGACCGGAACGGCGCCGCATTGCGCCTCGAGGGCAGCAACTTTACCCTGCGCTCGGCCTACCTGCACGACAACGAGAACGGCATCCTGAGCAATGCCAACACGACCAGCAACATCCTGATCGAAAACAGCGAGTTCGGCCGTAACGGCGATGGCACCGGCTACACCCACAACCTGTACATCGGCAACGTCGCCAGCCTGACCTTCCGCCACAACTTCTCGCACGACGCCAACGTCGGCCACAACCTGAAGTCGCGTGCCCGCGTCAACACGATTGCCTACAACCGCTTCTCGAGCCTGCCCGAAGGCCAAACCGGCAACGGCAAGCCGAGCTACGAGATCAACCTGCCGAACGCCGGTACCACCTATATCATCGGCAACGTGATCCAGCAGCCGGCCGCGAACGGCAACCCGAGCATGATCGCCTATGGTGAGGAAGGCGCCAGCAACCCGGGGCACGACCTCTACGTGGTAAACAACACCTTCCTGAACGACGACAGCGCGCGCGGCACCTTCGTGTCCGTCGGCTCGGGCGTCACCAAGCCGGCCCTGCTGCAAAACAATATCTTTGCCGGCACCGGTACCGTCAGCACCCAGGCCAGCGCCGTCCAGAAGACCAACTACCGCGCGGCTGCACCCGGTTTCGTCAACCGTGCGGCCTACGACCTGCGCCCGACCGCGAACGCCCTCGTGATCGACGCCGGCTCGGCGCCGGGTACAGCGGCCACCGGCGTGTCCCTGGCGCCGACGGCGCAGTACAAGCACGTCGCCTCGGGCCAGACCCGGACCGTGTCGGGCCTGCTCGACATCGGCGCCTATGAAGCCGGCGCCACGACCAGCACGCCGACGCCTACCCCGACGCCGACACCGTCCACCTGGACCGCCTGCGCCACCGAAGGCGGATGGTGCCGCTTCAGCGGCTCGGCCCAGGTGCGCTACGGTAGCGCCGACAAATACGTCACCAAGACCCTGACCGGCCCGGTCGCCTGCACCAACGCGGTGTTCGGCGATCCGAAACCGGGCTACGCCAAGTCCTGCAGCTACGCCAGCGCGGCGCAGTAATCCCGCCGGCTGCGCCCATGCCAAGCGCACCATGAAAAACGGCCGCGACATTCGTCGCGGCCGTTTTTATTGTCCATACGGGCGAAGACGTCCCTTACCAGATGATCACGCGGTCCTTTGGCGCCAGGTACATCTTGTCGCCTTCCTTCACGCCGAAGGCTTCGTAGAAGCCCGGCTGGTTCTTCAGCGTGCCGTTGGCGCGGAACTGCGCCGGCGAGTGCGGGTCGGTCTTCACCTGGTTGATCTGGGCCGGCTCGCGCATCTTCGCGCGCCACACCTGGCCCCAGCCCATGTAGAAGCGCTGGTCGCCCGTGAGGCCGTTGATGACGGGCGCCTTCTTGCCCTTCAGCGACAGCTTGTAGGCCTTGTGGGCGATCGCCAGGCCCGAGTTGTCGCCGATGTTCTCGCCCAGGGTCAGTTCGCCGTTCACGTTATAGCCCGGCAGCGGGCTGTAGCCGGCATACTGCTGGATCAGGACCTTGGTCTTCTCGGCGAAGCGCTTGCCGTCATCCTCGGTCCACCAGTTGCGCATATTGCCGTCGCCGTCGTACTGCGAACCCTGGTCGTCGAAGCCGTGGCTGATCTCGTGGCCGATCACCGCGCCGATGCCGCCGTAGTTCACCGCGTCGTCGGCCTTCGCATCGAAGAACGGCGGCTGCAGGATCGCGGCCGGGAACACGATCTCGTTCAGTTCCGGGTTGTAGTAGGCGTTGACGGTCTGCGGCGTCATGCCCCATTCGTCGCGGTCGATCGGCTTGCCCAGCTTGTTCAGCTCACGCTGGTACTCGACTTCGCGCGAGCGCATCACGTTGCCGACCAGGTCGTCGCGCCTGACGCTCAGCGACGAGTAATCCTTCCACTTGTTCGGGTAGCCGATCTTCGGGGTGAACTTGGCCAGCTTGGCCTGGGCCTCCTTCTTGGTGGCGGGGCTCATCCAGTCCAGGGTGTCGATGGACTGGCGGTAGGCTTCCATCAGGTTCTTCACCAGGACTTCCATGCGCGCCTTGCGTTCGGCCGGGAAGTGCTGCTTCACGTACAGCTTGCCCACCGCGTCGCCCAGCGAACCCTCGATGGTCGACACGCCGCGCTTCCAGCGCGGCTCCAGCTTCGGCGCGCCCGACAGCGTGGTGCCGTGGAAGGCGAAGCGCTGGTCGACGAAGGCCTTCGACAGGTAGTTGGCGTAGCCGTTCACGGTGTGCAGCTGCAGGTAGAGCTTCCAGGTCTCGAGCGGCACGCGGTTCACGATCTCGGCCATGCCCTTCAGGTAGCTCGGCTGGCTGACGATGACGTAGCCGGTCTTGCCCTTGATGCCGGATTCCGCCAGCCAGGCGTCCCAGGCATAGCCCGGCGCCAGTTCGGCCAGCTTGGCCAGTTCGACCTTGTTGTAGGTCTTGATCGGGTCGCGGTTCTCGACCTTGGTCCACTGGACGCGCGCCAGTTCGGTCTCGAGGTCGACCACGGCCTTCGCATGCGCGGCGGCGTTCGTGTCGCCCGACAGCGCCAGCATCTTCTCGACGTGCTGCTGGTACTTGGCGCGGGTGTCGGCCAGCTTGGCGTCGTCCGCCTTCAGGTAGTAGTCGCGGTCCGGCATGCCCAGGCCACCCTGGTACAGGTCGGCCACGTACTTGGTCGAGTCCTTGGCATCCTGGTGGATGTAGAAGCCGAAGGGCACGGTGACGCCGATGCGGCCCAGGCGCGCGAAGGTGGCCGGCAGTTCGGCCTTGTCCTTGATGGCGGCGATTTTCGCCAGCTCGCCCTTCAATGGGGTGATGCCCAGCTGTTCCAGGCGCGCTTCGTCCATGTAGCTGGCGAAGAAATCGCCGATCAGCTGCTCTTCCGAGCCTGCGCGGGCGTTCCTGGTCGCCGCCGATTTTTCGATGATCGCGCGCAGTTGCGGCTGGGTGTCGTCGTGCAGCTTGTGGAAGGCGCCCCAGCTCGACTTGTCGGCCGGGATCTCGACGGTCTTGAGCCACTTGCCGTTCAGGTGCTGGAAGAAGTCGTCCTGCGCGCGCACGGCCGGCTCGACATAGTCGAGCGCGATGCCGGCGGACAGCTTCGGCGCGGCCTTGGCGCCGGTGGTGGTCTTTGCGGATTCCGCCTGGGCCATCGAGGCCACCAGGACGAGCGCCGCGGCGCTCAGGATATGTCGTTTCATTGGTTCTCTCCGTGTGTCTTCTTGTTGTCGTTATGTGAAACGGGCCGGAAGCTTGCGCCGCCGGCCCGTTGGGCTGCTACCTGATTACCAGATGATCACGCGGTCCTGCGGCGCCAGGTACATCTTGTCGCCTTCCTTGACGCCGAAGGCCTCGTAGAACTCCGGCATGTTCATCACGGTGCCGTTGGCGCGGAACTGGCCCGGCGAGTGCGGGTCGGTCTTGACCTGGTTGATCTGCTGCGCTTCGCGCATCTTCGAACGCCACACCTGGCCGAAGCCCATGAAGAAGCGCTGGTCGCCGGTCAGGCCGTCGATGACCGGGGCCGGCTTGCCGTTCAGCGACAGCTTGTAGGCTTTATAGGCGATCGACAGGCCGGCATTGTCGCCGATGTTCTCGCCCAGGGTCAGTTCGCCGTTCACGTTATAGCCAGGCAGCGGCGAGAAGCCGTTGAACTGCTTGACCAGCTTGTCGGTGCGGGCCTTGAAGGCGGTGCGGTCCTGCTCGGTCCACCAGTTGCGCAGGTTGCCGTCGCCGTCCGACTGGCTACCCTTGTCGTCGAAGCCGTGGCCGATCTCGTGGCCGATCACGGCGCCGATGCCGCCGTAGTTGACGGCATCGTCGGCACGCATGTCGAAGAACGGCGGCTGCAGGATCGCGGCCGGGAACACGATCTCGTTGGTCGTGCTGCGGTAGTAGGCGTTGACCGTCTGCGGCGTCATGCCCCATTCGGTGCGGTCGACCGGCTTGCCCAGCTTGTTCAGCTGGTAGTTGTACTTGAAGGTCGCGGTGCGCATCGCGTTGCCGACCAGGTCGTCACGCTTGATGCTCAGCTTCGCGTAGTCGCGCCACTTGTCCGGGTAGCCGATCTTCGGGGTGAACTTGGCCAGCTTGGCGCGGGCTTCCTTCTTGGTGTCCGGGCTCATCCACTCCAGGTTGTCGATCGACTGGCCATAGGCGATGATCAGGTTCTTCACCAGCTCTTCCATGCGGGCCTTGCGCTCGGCCGGGAAGTGCTCCTTCACGTACAGCTTGCCGACCGCTTCGCCCAGCGCGCCCTCGACCGCGCCGACACCGCGCTTCCACAGCGGGGCCTGCTCGGAGACGCCGCTCAGCGCGGTGCCGTAGAACGAGAAGCTCTGTTCGACGAAGGCCTTCGACAGCAGCGGCGAGTATTCACGCAGCAGCTGCCATTCGAAGTAGGACTTCAGGGTCGACAGATCGGTCTTGGCCAGCACCTCGTTCAGGCCCTTGAAGTAGCTCGGCTGGTTGACGATGATGGTATCGACCTTGTTGCCGATGCCGGCCGCGCCCAGTGCCGCCTTCCAGTCGTAGCCCGGGGCCAGCTTGCCCAGCTCGGCCACGCTCATCTTGTTGTAGCGCTTGACCGGATCGCGGTTCTCGACGCGGGTCCACTGCACCTTGGCCAGCTCGGTCTCGAAATCGACGATGGCCTTGGCCTGGGCCGCGGCGTTCTTCTCGCCAGCCAGGCTCAGGGTCTTCTCGACGTGCGCCAGGTACTTGGTACGCACTTCGGCCAGCTTGGCGTCGTCCTGCTTCAGGTAGTAATCACGGTCCGGCATGCCCAGGCCGCTCTGCGAGATGTACACGACGTGCTCGGTCGAGTTGCGCATGTCCTGGCTGACGTAGATGCCGTACGGGGTCGAGACGCCGATCTTCGACAGGTGGGCGGCCAGGGCCGGCAGGCCTTTCTTGTCCTTCAGCGAGCGGATCTTCTGCAGCTCCGGGTTCAGCGGCTTGGTGCCCAAGGCTTCGCGGCGCGCTTCATCCATGTAGCTGGCGTACAGGTCGCCGATCTTCTGGGTTTCCGAGCCGGTCTTGGCCGACTTGTCGGCTTGCGCCGCCTCGATGATGGCCTTGATCTGCGGCGTGGTGTCGTCGCGCAGCTTCATGAAGGTGCCCCAGCTGGCCTTGTCGCTCGGGATCTCGGTCTCTTTCAGCCACTTGCCGTTCAGGTGGGTGAAGAAGTCGTCCTGCGGGCGCACGCTGGTGTCGATGTATTGGGTGTCGATGCCCGAGATCGGCGCGGCGACCGGCTTGGCGCTTGCAGCCGCCGCAGTGGCCGAATTGTCCGCCGCGTTGGCAAAGGCTGCCGCCAGGGTCAGCGTCAGGGTGCTCAGAAGGATTCGCTTCACGGAATAGTCCTCGATTGCTAAGGAATTACTGGGGTTGGGAAAAGCGGCCGGCTTGTGGCCGGTCTCATCGTTGCGCCGGCAGTGTTCAACTGTCGGCCGTCTCAGCCACCGTCCTCGACGGTATAGGCTTCAGGCATTCTAGCGGGTGGGCAAGGGGCGGCAACCGCCTGCAGGGCTTTTTTACTTTTCGATACATGCAGATAGGGTGATATCGCATATGCATGTGTTGGTACGTCACAACAAGATGAGCTGCGTCCGGGCATAAAAAAGCCCGCGGAGGGGGCCGCGGGCAAAGACCACTTCAAAAGTGGAGAGAGAGAAAAACTAAGATCGACTATAAGGTCAGCTTTCCCCGTCCGATTCGACTCTTACAATTGCTTACCAAGCTGAGCAATCCGTAACAAGTCAGGCCTGCTTCAAAACAGCCCTTGGCGTTCGGGTTTATACTGGCCTTGCGCTAACTCATGTGCCAATACAGGTGTAAGATCAGCCGCAGGCACCGCGGCGCCATCGCAGCCAGCAGCGCTCATACCGGGTAAACCATGGGCTCCACATTCAAGAATTCCTGTCTCCTCGGCCTGGGCGCCATCGCCGGGGTCGCGGTCACCATGCAGTTTTCCGCCCTGGCCTACAAGCCGGTCGAGGCGGGCATGCCCCTGGCCGAGCTGCGCCAGCTGGCCGACGTCTACGGCGTCATCAAGTCCACCTACGTCGAGCCGGTCGAGGACAAGGCGCTGCTGTCGGAAGCGATTTCCGGCATGGTGGCCTCGCTCGACCCGCACTCGGCCTACCTCGACCCGCGTGCCTACCGCGAGCTGCGCGAAGGCACCGAAGGCCGCTTCGTCGGCCTGGGCATCGAGATTTCCGAGAGCGAGGACGGCTACGTGGAAATCGTTGCGCCGATCGAGGATTCGCCGGCCTGGCATGCCGGCATCAAGGAAGGCGACCTGATCACCCAGATCGACGGCCATCCGGTGCAGGGCCTGCCGATCGACGAGGCGATCAAGCGCATGCGCGGCGAGCCGGGCACCAGGGTCACCCTGACCATCGCGCGCAAGGACAGCCCCGCCCCGCTGCGCTTCACCATCGCGCGCAGCGAAATCATCCAGAAGAGCGTCAAGGCGAAGATGGTGGAGCCGGGCTACGCATGGCTGCGCATCTCGCAGTTCCAGGAACCGACCGTGGACGACATGGCGGCCAAGCTGCAGGCGCTGTACCGCGCGAATCCCGACATGAAGGGCCTGGTGCTCGACCTGCGCAACGACCCGGGCGGCCTGCTGCAGGGCGCGATCGGCGTCGCCGCCGCCTTCCTGCCCAAGGATGCCGAGATCGTCTCGACGCACGGCCAGCTGCTTGAACAGCGCCAGCGCTTCTACGGCCGCCCCGAGTTCTACATGCTGCGCAGCGGCGCCGACCCCTTGTCGACCCTGCCCCAGGCTTTCAAGAAGCTGCCGATGGTGGTGCTGGTGAATACCGGCTCGGCCTCGGCCTCCGAGATCGTGGCCGGCGCACTGCAGGACTACAAGCGCGCCACCATCCTGGGCAGCCAGACCTTCGGCAAGGGTTCGGTGCAGACCATCCGCCCGATCGGGCGCGACGCCGCCGTCAAGCTGACCACCGCGCGCTACTACACCCCGGCCGGGCGCTCGATCCAGGCGCGCGGCATCGTGCCCGACGTACCGGTCGACGAAACCCTTGATGGCGACGGCCTGAATGCGCTGCGCATGCGCGAGGCCGACCTCGAGCGCCACCTGTCGAACGACCGCGACAAGGAAGAAGCCACGCGCGCGGATGACATCGAAGAGCAGATGCGCCTGCTGGCCGAGGCGCGCGAGCGCAAGCCGGTCGACTACGGCAGCGCCGACGACTTCCAGCTGGCCCAGGCCCTGCGCCACCTCAAGGGCGAAAAGGTGCAGCTGTCGCGGCGCGCGGGGGGCGCCACCCTTGCGCAGCACGCCCGCTGAGGCTTAGGCTTTCCCCTCTAAACTGCCGGTTTCGACAATTCCCAGGTCAGGGCCGAGGGTGTAGAATCGGCGCATCTTGGGGGCAACTCCCGTTATTTTCTTTGAAAGTCGCTATATGAAACCTGTCGTGATCAGCGGCACCGGCCTGTTTACGCCGCCCTATTCCATCTCCAACGATGAGCTGGTGACGGCCTACAACGCCTACGTCGAGCTGTATAACCAGGAACACGCCGCCGCCATCGCCGCCGGCGAGACCATTGCGCTGGAAGCCTCGAGCAGCGCCTTCATCGAAAAAGCCTCCGGCATCAAGTCGCGCTACGTGATGGAGAAGGAAGGCATCCTCGACCCGGCCCACATGACCGCCCGCATCCCCGAGCGCGCCGACGAACAAGTGTCGCTGCAGGCCGAGATGTGCGTGGCCGCGGCGCGCGAAGCGCTGGACCGGGCCGGCAAGCAGCCCGCCGACATCGACATGGTGCTGGTGGCCTGCTCGAACATGCAGCGCCCCTACCCGGCCATGGCGGTCGAGGTGCAGGACGCGCTCGGCATCGAGGGCTTCGGCTTCGACATGAACGTGGCCTGCTCCTCGGCGACCTTCGGCATCCAGACCGCCGTCGACGCGGTACGCAGCGGGCGTGCGCGCGCCGTCCTGATGCTGAACCCGGAAATCACCAGCGGCCACCTGAACTTCCGCGACCGCGACAGCCACTTCATCTTCGGCGACGCCTGCACCGCGGTGATCGTCGAAGCGGCCGATACCGCGACCAGCCGCCACCAGTGGGAAATCCTGGACAGCAAGCTGAAGACCAAGTTCTCGAACAACATCCGCAACAACTTCGGCTTCATGAACCGCTTCGACGAAGCCGGCATCGGCGCGCCGGACAAGCTGTTCCGCCAGCAAGGCCGCAAGGTGTTCAAGGAAGTGTGCCCGATGGCGGCCGAGACGATCGCCGACACCGTCAAGAACGCCGGCCTCGAGATCAAGGACGTGTCGCGCTACTGGCTGCACCAGGCCAACCTGAACATGAATTTGCTGATCACCCGCACCCTGCTGGGCCGCGACGCCGAGCCGAACGAGGCGCCGGTGATCCTCGACACCTACGCCAACACCTCGTCGGCCGGGTCGATCATTGCGTTCCACAAGTACCAGGATGATCTGCCGAGCGGAGCGAATGGCGTGATTTGCTCGTTCGGCGCCGGGTATTCGATCGGCTGCGTGGTCGTTCGCAAAAAATAATCGTCGTTCATAGGGTGGACGGCGAAGCCTTCCACCCTACAGTTTCGCAGCCAGCTCGGCGCCTTCGCGGATGGCGCGTTTGGCATCCAGCTCCGCCGCCAGCGCCGCGCCGCCGATCTTGTGGAAGCGCGGCCCGCCCGGCGTCCCTTCCGCCGGCATCAGCTCCGCCAGGCTCTCCTGCCCCGCGCAGATCACCACGTTGTCCACTTCCAGCAGGCGCGCTTCGCCGCCGACCGTGATGTGCAGGCCCGCATCGTCGATGCGCTCGTACTGCACCCCCGCCAGCATCTGCACGCCATTGCGCATCAGGGTTGCGCGGTGCACCCAGCCCGAGGTCTTGCCCAGCCCCGCGCCGGGACGGGTGGTCTTGCGCTGCAGGAGCCAGACCTGGCGCGGCGGATGCGGCTTGGCGGGCGGCGCAAGTCCGCCCGGCGTGCCCAATGACGGATCGACGCCCCACTCGCCCATCCAGTGCGCGGTCGGCACAGGCAGCGGCACGTCGGGATCGTGCACCAGGAATTCCCCCATGTCGAAACCGATGCCGCCGGCACCGATGACGGCCACCCGCCGCCCCACCGGCTTCCCTTCGCGCAGCACGTCGAGGTAGCTCAGCACCTTCGGGTGGTCGATGCCCGCGATCTTCGGCTTGCGCGTGGTGATGCCGGTGGCGACGATGACGTCGTCGTAGCCTTCGGCCAGCAGCTCTTCGCGGCTGACGCGCCGGCCCAGGCGCAGCTCGACGCCGGTCAGTTCGATCTTGCGTCCGAAGTAGCGGATGGTCTCGGCGAATTCCTCCTTGCCCGGCACGCGCATGGCGACGTTGAACTGGCCGCCGATGCGGTCCAGCGCGTCGAACAGCGTCACCCGGTGCCCGCGCTCGGCCGCCACCGTGGCCGCGGACAGGCCGGCCGGACCGGCGCCGACCACGGCGACGCGGCGCGCCTGCGCGGTCTTGCGGAACACCAGCTCGGTCTCGTGGCAGGCGCGCGGATTCACCAGGCAGCTGGCGCGCTTGTTCGAGAAAGTGTGGTCGAGGCAGGCCTGGTTGCAGGCGATGCAGGTGTTGATCTCGTCCTTGCGCCCAGCGGCCGCCTTGGCGACCCAGTCCGGATCGGCCAGGAAGGGCCGCGCCATCGACACCATGTCGGCGCTGCCCTGCGCCAGCAGCGCCTCGGCGTCATCCGGCATGTTGATGCGGTTCGAGGCCACCACGGGAATCTTCACCTCGCCGCGCAGGCGCCCGGCGATCTGGGCGAAGGCCGCGCGCGGCACCGAGGTGACGATGGTCGGCACGCGCGCCTCGTGCCAGCCGTAGCCGGTATTCAGGATCGTCACGCCGGCCGCCTCCAGGGCCCTGGCCACCGCCACCACCTCGTCCCAGGTATTGCCGCCTTCGACCAGGTCGAGCACCGAGTGGCGGTACATCAGGATGAAGTCGGGGCCGACCGCGGCGCGGATGCGGCGCACCACCTCGACGGCCAGGCGCATGCGGTTCTCGATGCTGCCGCCCCATTCGTCGGTGCGCTTGTTGGTGCGCGCGCACAGGAACTGGTTCAGCAAATAGCCTTCGCTGCCCATCACCTCGACGCCGTCGTAGCCGGCCATCTTCGCCAGCCTGGCGCAGCGCGCGTAGGCCGCGATGGTGGACTCGATGCCGGCGGCGTCGAGCGCTTTCGGCTTGAATTTCGAGATCGGCGACTTCACGCTGGAGGCGGAGACCACGAAGGGCTGGTAGCCGTAGCGGCCGGCGTGCAGGATCTGCAGCACGATCTTGCCGCCCTCATCGTGCACGGCGCGCGTGACGCGCCGGTGGTTGGGCACGTCGCCGAGGAAGTTCAGGGTGCCGCCAAACGGCAGCAGCCAACCCTGGCGGTTCGGCGAGATGCCGCCGGTGACGATCAGGCCGGCGCCGCCGCGCGCGCGTTCGCGGTAGAACGCGGCCAGCTTGCCGTAGTTGTAGAAACGGTCTTCGAGCCCGGTGTGCATCGAGCCCATGATCACGCGGTTCTTCAGGGTCGTGAAACCGAGGTCGAGCGGCGCGAGGAGGTTTGGATAAAGTGGATGCAAGGTGGAGTACATAAGCACGGCATTACACCGTGATTTCGTGGAGGCGTGTTTCTAAACATGCTAGGCCAGGTGGCTTTCGCGATCGCGCAGCTCGGCGAAACTTTCGATACTGCCGATATTGATGACGACCGGATTCAGGCTCGCGTTCGGCGACATCGAGCGCCAGGCGAACTGCCATTCCTTTTCCCGGGACAGTCCCAGGCTCTTCGAAAACGCGGCGCCCAGCGGCGAGCGCACGCCGTATTCGACCTGGCCGTCGATGCCGGCCCAGTTGGGCAGGGTGCGCTGCACCGCACGGTGCAGGCGTTCGCCGAATTCTTCGGTGTTGTGGATCACCAGGCAGCGGTCGGCGGGGCTGAACACGTCGAACAGCTGCTTGTCCCAGGCTGTCGAAAACGACAGGGCCAGGAAGCCGCCGTCGGGCAGGAGGCGGAACTGGCCGCGCAGCGCGGCTTCGAGCTCGTCTTGCGGCGCATAGCGGTACAGGGTCGGGGGGCGTTGGTAGTCGTGCATGCTTTACTCGATTATTTGGTAGGCGCCTGCTGGCGGGGATGCTGGAGCGACAGCATGGCCTGCATGCGCATGAAGCGCGAGGCGATGAGGATCTCGCGCAGGAAGTAGACGAAGCTGCTGATCAGGCCCAGCATCGCGAACACGAACAGTCCGGCGATGTACTGGTCCAGCGGCAGGTTGGTGGTGTCGCCCAGGAACAGCATCGCAATCACCAGGCAGACCATCAGGCCGCAGCCGGTGCTGGAGGTGATCGCCGTGTTGATCAGGTGCGAGCGGACGTAGAGGGTCTCGAGTTCGGACGAGTCCTCGGTACTCGGCCGCTCCTTGAGGCGGTCTTCGAGCACGCGGGTGCGGTCGATGATGCGCGCCAGCCGGTTGGTCAGCACGGTGAGCTTGGTCGCCACGCCGGTCAGCAGGAAGACCGGCGCGATCGCCAGCTGGATCACATGGCCGATGTCGCTGATCTGGATATTCATGAAAAGGTGCGTTGTTGTAGGTCTTGTTCGTAGTGTAGCAGCCGCGGAGCGGCCGCGGCGTCAGTCGAAGCGCCCGTGGCGCTTGAACTGCTCGGTCGCGCTCACCAGCGCGCGCGCGATGCCGGTCTCGAGGGCGCCGTGGCCGCCGTCGGGAATCATGTGCAGCTTCGCGCCGGGCCAGGCCTGGTGCAGGCGCCAGGCCGACAGCGGTGGGCAGATCACGTCGTAGCGGCCCTGCACGATGGTGGCCGGCAGGTGGGCGATGCGGCCGATGTTGCGCACCAGCTGGTCTTCTTCCAGGAAGGCGCCGTGCAGCATGTAGTGCGATTCCAGGCGGCCGACGCCGAGGTCGAGCGCGTCCGACGAGGCTTCCTCGGGCTGCGGCAGCAGGAACACGCGGCGGCCTTCGAAACGGCTCCAGGCGCGCGCGGCCGGCCAGAACACGGCAGGGTCCTCGCACAGCAGGCGTTCGCAATAAGCCTTGAGCAGGTCAGCGCGCTCGGCCATCGGGATCGGGGCCACGAATTCCTCGTACAGCTCGGGATAGAACCACTTGACGCCGTTGATGAACCAGTCGACTTCGGCCTTCGTGCACAGGAAGATCCCACGCAGCACGAAGCCGAGGCAGCGCTCGGGGTGGGCCTGGCCGTAGGCCAGCGCCAGGGTCGAGCCCCAGGAACCGCCGAACACCAGCCACTGGCGGATGCCGAACATGGCGCGCAGGCGCTCGATGTCGTCGATCAGCAGCCGGGTCGTGTTGTTGCGCCATTCGCCCAGCGGGGTCGACTTGCCGGCGCCGCGCTGGTCGAACAGGATCACGCGGTAGGCGTTCGGATCGAAGAAGCGGCGGTGCTGCGGCGACAGGCCGGCGCCCGGCCCGCCGTGCAGGAACAGCACCGGAATGCCGTTGGGGTTGCCGACTTCTTCCCAGTAGATCGTGTGCAGCTCGTCGACGGCGAGCATGCCGTGGCGGATGGGCTGGATCGGCGGGAACAATGACGGCGGTGTGGCGGGCATGGAGGCTCTCTCGGCAGGTCAGGGCCCGATTGTAGCCTACAGCAGAAGGCGCGGCCTAGCGTGCGGACTGGATGGTACGCCCGATGATCGGCAGGTCGATCTCTTGTTTACCATTGGACGGCTTCACCGGATGGCGGTTACGGTAGATGACCAGTTCCTTCTCGTGGGCCGGATAGTTGGCCGGGGTCTTGATCCGTGCCACCTCCTCGAACTGTTCCGAAGCGATGACCCGTTCGAAGCGCTGCATCACCGCGAGGTCGTTCCAGAAGCCCGGCTGCACCACGACGTATTCGATGCCCAGGCTGTCGATGCGCTCGCTGATCGCCGCTTCGTCCAGCTCCTTTTCCTTGACGCCCAGCTCGCGCCGCACCGCCACGTTGAGCAGCAGCTTGTCGGCACGCACCACCGACATGTCCTGGCGGTCTTCGCGGGCGCGCATGTTGAACACGAAGGAGCCGTCGCGGTAGCCGGAGAACAGCACCGCCGTGCCGCGCGCGGCCTTCTGCGCGACAAAGTCGGCCGCTTCGGCATAACCGCCCACGTAATGCACGGGCCGCATCAGGGTGGTCTGGCCGAGCACCAGCGCCGCCAGCGCGACGCTGGCAGGCACCACCGCGCGCGCCGGCAGCAGGGTGGACAGCGCCAACACCGCGGCCAGCACCACCGGCGGCAGGATGAACAGCGAATGGCGCGCCTCTTTCAGGTCGATGGCCGAGAAGAACAGGTAGCCGAACAGGAACCAGAGCGTCCAGAACAGCAGGTCGCCGCGCAGGAAGCCCTCCACCCGGCGGCGCTGGAGCAGGACGAGGGCACCGGCGGCGGCGGCGATGACCAGCGGCCAGCCGAGCTGTCCCGGCAGGCGTTCCAGGTACCAGGTCCAGCCGGCGAGCGAGGAACGCGAGGCCAGCGAATCGGCGATGCCGGTGGCCGACTGGACGTTCGCCTGTCCGAATTTCAGGGTCAGGACGACCAGCGGCACCAGGCCGACCAGGGCCAGGATGGCGGCACCCCATGCGTGGCGGTCGCGCAGCAGCGCGCCGCGGCGCTCGGCCAGCAGCGTGGCGGCGTAGACCAGGGCCATGAAGCCGGCGGTCAGTTTGGTATACATGGCCAGCACCAGCAGCACCAGCGCCCAGTACAGCAGGCTGGAACGCGACTCGCGGCGGTAGCGCGTGAACAGCACGGCGCTCCAGACCGAGAAGGCGAGGCTGGGGATCTCGAGCATGACCTGGCGGCCCCAGAAAGCGATCTCGGGCGCCGCCACCAGCATCACCGTGGCGGCCAGGGCCTGCCACTGTCCCAGCCAGAAGCGGAACAGGCGCCAGCTGCCCCAGGCGAAGGCGATGTAATGCAGGCCGATCACCAGCAGCGCGGTGTTCTCGGAGACGCCGAACAGCGCGTAGAACGGCGCGCTGATGGCGTAGAACAGCGGCGGATAGAACAGGATGGTCAGGGCCGGGTACTTGGCGTAATAGGCGTAGGCATAGCCGGCCGGGTCGCCGAAGGGTGCGGCCGCGAACAGGTCCTTGATGAAGACGCCGTTCAGGGCATGACGCGGCGCATCGCTCCAGGAGAAGGTGTTCCCCGATGGCGCGCCGAGGTACAGCAGACCCACCAGCAGCGCCAGCGTGAGCAGGATGATCCAGTGTTGAAACCGGGAAGCTTGATTGTCCATGGGCGCGTAAAAGTAAAGACTGTTGCGCGCTAGCATACTTGTCAATATTGAATTAAACAAGCAATGCCGGTGTGGGTGTGGCTTTCCGGTCAGAAGAAGGTATTCAGTGCCTGCGTCACATTGTAGGCGTCGTCCACCGCCAGCAATACCTGCCATTTGTCGAAGGTGGTGCAAGGGTGCGAGATGCCGCAGCCGACCAGGTCGCCCACCTGCAGGCTGCCGCGGATCTCGCCTTCGGGCAGACGCAGATAGGCGTGCTGGTCGTTCATCTTGACGATCTCGCAGCCGGGCGGCAGGGTCGACGGCGCCGCTGTGTCGCTGCCGGGACGGTGGCTGAACAGCGGGACCGGCAAGGCCTCGTCGTAGGAGGCGTCGCGCTTGCCCATCGTCAGGATCGCCAGGCCGGGTTCGGGGCGCGACTGCACCATGCTCCAGACTTCCAGGGCCGGACGCAGGCCTTCGCCATGCGCTTCGCGCGCGTCGAGCTGGGCCAGCAGGCGTCGATAGGAACCGTGGTCGCTGGTGAGATAGCAGCCGCTGCGCAGCACCGCGCGCACGGGACGCGACAGGCCGTCCACGCCATGGAAGCCGCGCGCCACCAGGTCGAAATAGGACGAGCCGCCGGCCGACAGCAGGATCTCGCCGCTGCCGAACAGGCTTTCCTGATCGGCCGTCTTCACCAGCGCGACCAGCCGGGCCAGGAAGGCGTTCACGGCGCGGATGTCGGCCTCGCGGTCCTTGGTCACCAGCAGGCCTTCGTAGCCTTCGAAGCCCGCCAGCACCAGGCCGGGGGCATTGGCGATCGCGCGCGCCACCGCCAATGCTTCTTCGTCCGTCCTGCAGCCGGCGCGCTTGCCGGCCAGGCCAAGTTCGACCAGCACCGGCAGAGATCTAGCCAGGCTGCGTGCCGTCACTGCCTGCGACAGCCGCCTTACCCCTTCCTCAGAATCGGCAAGGACGAAGCATTCGAAATCCGGGTCCTCATGCAGCAGCGCCAGCACGGCCTCGATGTCGGCGCGCCCCACCAGCTGGTTCGCCAGCAACACGCGGCGCACGTTGAAGCGGTGCGCCACGGCTACCTGCGTGGCGCTGGCCAAGGTGATGCCCCAGGCGCCATTCGCCAGCTGGGCCGCGAACAGCTGCGGACTCATGGTGGTCTTGCCGTGCGGGGCGAGCGTGGCGCCGTGGCGCTCGCAGAAGGCCTTCATCCAGGCGAGATTGTGCAGCAGCGCCGATTCCTTCAGCAGCGCCACCGGGAAGGAGGTGTCGCCGCGCAGCACGTTCCAGCCCTGCACGCCGATCGCACCCTGGCGCAGGGCTTCGGTCAGTGGCAGGCCCTTGGTGCCGGGCGGGAGCAGCTGTTCGTCGAGGCAGGACAGGGCAAGGCCGTCGCGGGGCAAGGTGTGCATGGCAGCGCTTTGTAAATGGTGAAGATGCGAATATTTTAATCGTGCCCGCGCGTGGCAGAGCGCGAAAAAAAAAGCACCGCCGCGGCGGTGCTCTTCCTTGCGCGCGAGCGCGGCAATCACTGCATGTGCTGGCCGCCGTTGATGGCGATGTTGGCGCCGGTCACAAACGCTGCCTCATCCGACGACAGGTAAGCCACCAGGCCAGCCACTTCTTCCGGCTTGCCCAGGCGGCCCATCGGGATTTGCGGGATGATCTTGGTTTCCAGGACTTCGCTCGGAATGTCCATCACCATCTTGGTGCCGATGTAGCCCGGCGAGATGGTGTTGACGGTCACGCCCTTGCGCGCCACTTCGTAGGCCAGGGCCTTGGTGAAGCCGTGCATGCCGGCCTTGGCCGCCGAATAGTTGGTCTGGCCGAAGGCGCCCTTCTGGCCGTTGACCGACGAGATATTGATGATCCGGCCCCAGCCGCGTTCGACCATGCCGTCGCAGACCGGCTTGGTCATGTTGAACACGGAATCCAGGTTGGTCTTCATGACCGCGTCCCAGTTCGGCTTGTCCATCTTCTTGAAGGTCATGTCGCGCGTGATGCCGGCGTTGTTCACCAGCACGTCCACCGGGCCGACTTCCTGTTCGACCTGGCGCACGCAGGCCTGGGCCGAGTCGTAGTCCGACACGTCGCAGGCATAGGCCTTGAAATCATAGCCCTGCTCTTTCATCTGGCTCAGCCAGGAATCCGCCTTCTTGTTCCCCGGCGAAAACGTAGTGACGACCTTATAACCCAAAGCGGCCAGCTTGATGCACACCGCTTCGCCCAGACCGCCCATGCCGCCAGTCACCAATGCTACTCGTGCCATTGTCTTCTCCAGTTTTATTTGTCAGTCACTTCGTACAAACCCAGCGAATCAGTCGCGTTCGACCGCCAGCGCCACGCCCATGCCGCCGCCGATGCACAGGCTGGCCAGTCCGCGCTTGGCGTCGCGGCGCACCATCTCGTGGAGCAGGGTGACCAGCACGCGGCAGCCGGAAGCGCCGATCGGGTGGCCCAGCGCGATCGCGCCGCCGTTCACGTTGATCTTCGACGTATCCCAGCCCATTTCCTTGTTGACCGCGATGGCCTGGGCCGCGAAGGCCTCGTTGATTTCCATCAGGTCGACGTCTGCGTGGGTCCAGCCGGCCTTCTGCAGGCACAGGCGGGTGGCCGAGACCGGGCCCATGCCCATGATCGACGGGTCCAGGCCGGCCGACGAGTAGGCCTTGATGCGCGCCAGCGGGGTCAGGCCCAGCTCTTTCGCCTTCGAGGCGCTCATCATGATGACGGCCGCCGCGCCGTCGTTCAGGCCGGACGCGTTGCCGGCGGTGACGGTGCCCTCTTTATTGAAGGCGGGACGCAGGCCGGACAGGGCCTCCAGGGTCGAGCCGTGCTTCGGGTATTCGTCGGTGTCGAAGAGGGTCGGGCCCTTCTTGGAGGGAATCTCGACCGGGATGATCTCGTCCTTGAACTTGCCTTCTTTTTGTGCAGCCTCGGCCTTGAGCTGGGACTGCAGCGCGAATTCGTCCTGCTCGGCGCGCGAGACTTCGTACTTGCGCGCGACGTTCTCGGCGGTGACGCCCATGTGGTACTGGTTGTAGACGTCCCACAGGCCGTCGACGATCATGGTGTCGACCAGCTTGGCGTCGCCCATGCGGAAGCCGTCGCGCGAGCCGTTCAGCACGTGCGGCGAGGCGCTCATGTTTTCCTGGCCGCCGGCGATGACGATGTCGGCGTCGCCGCACCGGATCGCCTGGGCCGCCAGGTGGGTGGCCTTCAGGCCGCTGCCGCAGACCATGTTGATGGTTTGCGCCGGCACCATGTCGGGCAGTCCGCCCTTGATGACGGCCTGGCGCGCCGGGTTCTGGCCGACGCCGGCGGTGAGGACTTGTCCCATGATGACCTCGCTGACCGAGGCGGGATCGATGCCGGTCTTGGCCAGCAGTTGGCGGATCACGTGCGCGCCGAGCTCGGCGGCTGGGATCTTGGCCAGTGTGCCGCCGAACTTGCCGACCGGCGTGCGGCCAGCGGCCACGATGACGACGTCTTCCATTTGGATCTCCCTAGTTCCGGCGTGGCCGGCGAATTGTTGAGACAGCTGGTTGCGAAACCATGCATGTTACGGTGGGTGCGGTGCTGATGTTTAAGCAAAATCAATCTTATCAGCTTATTCACCAATTACAACCGCGGAATGACAGGCGCGCGATCAGCTTGCTGAGCTGTGTTGAACAGTGGCTGCAACACTCATTTCTACTAGGAATCATGCGTACGTTAAGCCCTTTCGGTCAAATTTCACAGTAGAATGCACGAGCGCAACGCCAACCAGACTGTTTTATGCTCAGAACCCCATCCTCGCTTCCCATCGAAATCAAGATCTCCACGGTCGTCGCCATTTCGACGATCCTGCATTCGGCCGACCCGGCCACGATCGATGCGGCGCTGAACCAGATGACCGGTGGGGTCTCGGACTTCTTCGAGGACGAATTCGCGGTGATCGACGTCGCCGCCATCGCCCACGAAGCCCCGGCCATCGACTGGCCTGCCCTGGTGGCGCTGTTGAAGAAATACCGCCTGAACGCGGTCGCCGTGCGCGGCGCCGGTCCGGAGATGGCAGAGGCGATCCGCGCCCACGGCCTGTCGCTGGACGACGGCTCGAGCGGCGTGCGCGCGCCCGAACTGAAGGAAGTGCCGGCTGCCGCGGCACCGGCGCCTGCTCCCGAGCCGGCCCCGGCGCCGCCGGCCCCTGCCCCGGCGGCGCCGGTGGCGGCCATGATCATCGATACCCCGGTTCGTGCCGGCCAGCGCGTCTATGCACGCGGCACCGACCTGATCATTACCGCGGTGGTCAACAATGGCGCCGAAATCATCGCCGACGGCAGCATCCACGTGTATGCCCCGCTGAACGGCCGGGCACTGGCGGGCGCGTCCGGCAATCCGGAAGCGCGCATCTTCGCCCTGTCGATGCAGCCGGAACTGGTATCGATCGCCGGCGTGTACCGAACCTTCGACGACGGTTTCCCGAACGACCTGACGCGCCAGCCCGCGCAGATCAAGCTGGTCGGCGACCGGCTTGCCATCTCGTCGCTGGCGCCGGCCACGTCGCGCTGATCCGTCAACGTTTGACCCGCAGATACTGCTAGAACTGTAAAGGACCTTTTTGTGGCACGAATTATTGTTGTGACGTCCGGCAAGGGCGGTGTGGGCAAAACCACTTCGAGCGCAAGCTTTTCCAGCGGCCTGGCCCTGCGCGGCCACAAGACCGCGGTCATCGACTTCGACGTCGGCCTGCGCAACCTCGACCTGATCATGGGCTGCGAACGCCGCGTGGTCTATGACCTGATCAACGTGATCAATGGCGAGGCGACCCTGAACCAGGCGCTGATCAAGGACAAGCACACCGAGAACCTGTTCATCCTGCCGGCCTCGCAGACGCGCGACAAGGATGCGCTGAGCGAAGAGGGCGTGGAACGCGTGCTGAACGACCTGGTGCAGATGGGCTTCGAATTCATCATCTGCGATTCGCCGGCCGGCATCGAGCACGGCGCCCTGATGGCCCTGACCTTCGCCGACGAAGCGATCATCGTCACCAACCCGGAAGTGTCCTCGGTGCGCGACTCGGACCGCATCCTCGGCATCATCCAGGCCAAGTCGCGCCGCGCCCAGAGCGGTTCGGAGCCGGTCAAGGAGCACCTCTTGATCACCCGCTACTCGCCGAAGCGCGTCGAAGCCGACGAGATGCTGTCCTACCAGGACGTGCAGGAAATCCTGCGCATCCCGCTGATCGGCATCATCCCGGAATCGGAATCGGTGCTGCACGCCTCCAACCAGGGCAACCCGGCCATCCATTTCAAGGGTACCGACGTGGCCGAAGCCTACGAGGACGTGATCGCCCGCTTCCTGGGCGAAGACCGTCCGCTGCGTTTCACCAACTACGAAAAGCCGGGCCTGTTCCAGCGCATTTTTGGAGCCAAGTGATATGCCACTGCTCAATTTCCTCTTTCCGAAAAAAGAGAAGAGCGCGACAGCTGCCAAGGAGCGCCTGCAGATCATCATCGCCCGCGAGCGCACCAACCGCGCCGGACCGGACTTCCTGCCGGCCCTGCACCGCGAGCTGATCGAGGTGATTTCGAAGTACACCAAGGTCAGCGCGGACGACATCAAGATCTCGCTCGACCGCCAGGGCAACCTGGAAGTGCTCGACGTGAACGTGGTGCTGCCCGACGCCTGATTGCCTGGTGTTTTTACAAACAAATGCCCGCTTGATGCGGGCATTTGTTTAGCTATACCGGCACCTGCGCCGTCCCCGAATCGATCACCTTCGCCTTCTGCAGCTCGCGCGCCACCTTGGCGCAGGCCTCCACGTGCTGGTTCCCCATCTTGCGGAACAGCGCGAAGCCGATCGCCGCCGAGGCCACCTGCCCTGCGATCGGTACCACCTTGGTCACCGTCTTGGCCGCGATCTTCAGCCCGGCGCGCTTGAACAGCTGCAGCACCAGGGCCTTGGTCACCAGTTTCCCGACCAGCATGCCGCCGACCGAGGCCGCGGCCTGGTAGGCCAGCACCCGCAGGCGGGGATTCAAGCGCTCGATCTGCTGCTGGCTCAGGCCGAACTCCTTGTTGACCTCCTCGACCAGCACCGTGAAGGTGGTCAGGTCGGACAGGATGTCCACGCCCGGCAGCGGCACCGCCGCCACCCCGGCCGACACCAGGGCCCGCTTGCGCACCATCTCGCGGCAGCGCTCGCGCACGGTCTCGATCTCGGCGCCGCTCACCGGCACGAGGGGCGCTTCGGTTGGAACACCGTCCTTTTTTTTGCGTCGAAACAACATATCGCCTCCCGTTTAGCTTGTGAGGACAAGTGTAACGCCCTCTGGCGTTTCTCCTTAACACAACAGATCTAATTTCCGGAACGCAAATTCGTTATTTTGCTGTAGCGCTATTTTGTGAAAGTCTGCTATATTCGGTTTAACTTTGTAGGAGCCTTCCTACAAGGGCAACCTTACCAGTAGATGTCCTATGAAGATCGCCGTTCTTGAACAAGACCGCAGCCAGGCTGAACTCATTTGCCAGGTGCTGACAGCCGCAGGTCACAGCTGCCAACCGTACGACAGCGCCAAGGAATGCCTCGCGCAATTGCGTAAGGAAAATGCCGACATGCTCGTCATGGACTGGAACGTCCCTGATCTGGAAGGCGCCGAAGTCTTGCGCCGTGCCAAGGAAAAGATGGCGGCGAATGCCCCGATCATCTTCCTGGTCGGCAACAATGCCGAAGACGACATCATCGCCGGCGTCACCGCGGGCGCGGACGACTACCTGGTCAAGCCGCTGCGCCGCGGCGA
Source organism: Telluria sp. ZB4P36 (assembly GCF_059685865.1). Taxonomy (NCBI): domain Bacteria; kingdom Pseudomonadati; phylum Pseudomonadota; class Betaproteobacteria; order Burkholderiales; family Oxalobacteraceae; genus Telluria; species Telluria sp. ZB4P36. The sequence continues at coordinate 51,851 of NZ_JCASIE010000009.1, read as the reverse complement.
GCTGGTGGCCCGCGTCTCGGCCCTGCTGCGCCGCGCCTACCCGTCGCAGAACAGCGCCGAGCAGCTGCAGTTCGGTCCCTTCACCTTCGAAACCCGCCCGGGGCGCTTGCTCAAGGATGGTTCGATCATCGACGTGACCCAGAAGGAATTCTCGCTGGCGCTGCTGTTCTTCCGCAACATCGGCCGCCCGCTGTCGCGCGCCTACATTCACGAATCGGTCTGGGTACGCGACACCGACGTGCCTTCGCGCACCATGGACACCCATGTCTCGCGCGTGCGCAACAAGCTCAGCCTGCGTCCGGAAAACGGCTTCCGCCTGGTGCCGGTCTACAGCTACGGCTACCGCCTCGAAAAGCTGGGCGCATAACATTGTGCCAACAGGGCGGCCGGCCCCGGCCGCCCGCTGAAACCCTTCTCGCGTAAGGGTATAATGGGCGCAACCCTGTCGACCCTGTCCCACCATGCAACTGCTTGCCGTTGGCCTGAACCACACGACCGCACCGGTCTCGCTGCGCGAGCAGCTGGCGCTCGCGCCTGACCAGCTCGGCAAGGCGGTGCAGGCGGCGCGCGGCTGGTTCGCACGCCAGGGGATGGGCGGCGATGAGGCTGCGATCCTGTCGACCTGCAACCGTACCGAGATGTATGCGGCCAGCGACATCGCCAATCCGCTCGACGCCTCGGCCCAGTTCCTGGCCCACTACCACGCCCTGAATTTCGCCGAGCTGCGCCCCCATCTCTATATGCTGCCGCAGGACAGCGCGGTGCGCCACGCCTTCCGGGTCGCCTCCGGGCTCGATTCGATGGTGCTGGGCGAGCCGCAGATCCTCGGCCAGATGAAGGACGCGGTGCGCACCGCCGAGGAAGCCGGCGGCCTGGGCACCTACCTGCACCAGCTGTTCCAGCGCAGCTTCGCGGTCGCGAAGGAAGTACGCACTACCACCGAAATCGGCGCCCACAGCGTCTCCATGGCCGCCGCCGCGGTCCGCCTGTCGCAGCGCATCTTCGACCGCATCGCCGACCAGCACGTGCTGTTCATCGGCGCCGGCGAGATGATCGAACTGTGCGCGGCCCACTTCGCGGCCCAGAACCCGAAATCCGTCACCATCGCCAACCGCACGATGGAACGCGGCCAGGCCCTGGCCACCCGCTACAACGGCGAGGCGATCCGCCTGGCCGACCTGCCCGAGCGCCTCCAGCACTTCGACATCGTGATCTCGTGCACCGCCTCGACCTTGCCGCTGATCGGGCTCGGCATGGTCGAGCGCGCGATCAAGGCGCGCCGCCACCGCCCGGTGTTCATGGCCGACCTGGCCGTGCCGCGCGATATCGAGCCCGAAGTCGCGCGCATGGACGACGTCTTCCTGTACACCGTGGACGACCTCGCCCAGGTGGTCCAGACCGGCATCGAGAGCCGCCAGGCCGCCGTGGCCCAGGCCGAAGCCATCATCGAGACGCGCGTGCAATCCTTCATGCACTGGGTCGGCGACCGCGCCATGGTGCCGGTGATCCGCGACCTGCACGAGTCGAGCGAGGCCCTGCGCCTGGCCGAACTCGAACGCGCCCGCAAGCTCCTGGCGCGCGGCGACGACCCCGAGGCCGTGCTCGAGGCGCTGTCGAAAGGCCTCACCGCCAAGTTCCTGCACGGTCCGCAGCAGGCGCTGCACCATGCCCAGGGCGACGAGCGCGCCCGCCTCGCCAGCCTGCTGCCCCAGCTGTTCCGCAGCCGCCGTTAGCGGCCCTCCCCGTTTGCCCGCGTCCTTCCTCGGACGCATCCGGCCGTCCCTGCGGCTTTCCGAACCCCTTACCGAACACGCCTATGAAACCATCGATGCTGGCCAAGCTGGACCAACTGGCCAACCGACTCGTCGAACTGGACGAACTGCTCATGTCCGAAGGCGCCACCGCCAACATGGACAGCTACCGCAAGATGACCCGCGAGCACGCCGAGCTGTCGCCGCTGGTCGCCCTGTACCGCCAGTACGGCGCGGCCCAGGACGACATCGCGGCGGCCCAGGAGATGGCGCAGGATCCGGAGATGAAGGACTTCGCCCAGGAAGAGATCGAAGAAGCAAAAGGCCGCCTGGCCACGCTCGACCTCGAGCTGCAGAAAATGCTGCTGCCGAAGGACGTCAACGACGAGCGCAACATCTTCCTCGAGATCCGCGCCGGCACCGGCGGCGACGAGTCGGCCCTGTTCGCCGGCGACCTGCTGCGCATGTACACCCGCTTCGCGGAGCGCAACCGCTGGCAGGTCGAGGTGGTGTCGGAATCGGTCTCCGACCTGGGCGGCTACCGCGAAGTCATCGTGCGCATCATCGGCAACGGCGTGTACTCGAAACTGAAATTCGAATCGGGCGGCCACCGCGTGCAGCGCGTTCCCGCCACCGAGACGCAAGGCCGCATCCACACCTCGGCTTGCACCGTGGCCGTGATGCCGGAAGCCGACGAGGTCGAGGACGTGAACATCAACCCGGCCGACCTGCGCATCGACACCTACCGCGCCTCCGGCGCCGGCGGCCAGCACATCAACAAGACCGATTCGGCGGTGCGCATCACCCACTTGCCGACCGGGATCGTGGTGGAATGCCAGGACGACCGCAGCCAGCACAAGAACAAGGCCCAGGCGCTGAAGGTGCTGGCGGCGCGCATCAAGGACGTGCAGCTGCGCGAGCAGCAGTCGAAAGAGGCGGCCACCCGCAAGAGCCTGATCGGCTCGGGCGACCGCAGCGAGCGGATCCGCACCTATAACTTCCCGCAGGGCCGCCTGACCGACCACCGCATCAACCTGACCTTGTACAAGCTGGACTTCATCATGGACGGCGACCTGCTTGACCTGACCAATGCGCTGGCGGCCGAGCACCAGGCGGAGCTGCTGGCGGCCTTGGGGGATTGATGCGAGAATGCCCCGTCCGGACAACACTTACACCTCACCACCGATGCTGCCTTCCAACCGCCAGATCCTGTTCGCCATCTCGTCGATCTGCTTCGCGCTGATCGGCGTCGCCCTCTACCTGCAGCACATCCACCAGATGCTGCCCTGCCCCCTGTGCGTGATCCAGCGCTACATGTTCCTGGCGATCGGCGTGGCGACCCTGGTGGCGGCCATCAGCGGCAAGGTCCGCGAAGGCACCATACTGGCCCTGCTGGCGGCCTTCGGCGGCCTGTACGCGGTCGGCAAGCACCTGTACGTGATCGCCAACCCGGGCTTCAGCTGCGGCATCGACCCGATGGAGACCTTCCTCAACAAGATCCCCACCGCCGAATACCTGCCCTGGCTGTTCCGCGCCGACGGCCTGTGCGAAGGCGCCACCGATTCGCTGCTGGGCCTCGCGATTCCGCAGTGGTCGGCGGTCTGGTTCGTGGTGCTGACCGCGCTGCTGGCCTTCGTCCTGCTGCGTAAAAAGCGCGCATGACGCCAGCCGTTCAAGCCGGGGCAACGCTCCGGCAGCTCCAAAGCACGCTGCCGCTCGACCCGCTCGAAAACCGCATCCTGCTGTGCCACGCGCTCGGCCTGCCGCGCGTGGCCCTGATCACCCAGTCCGAACGCGCCCTGACCGAAGACGAAGCCGCGCGCCTGGCGGCCTTGGTGCAGCGCCGCCTGGGCGGCGAACCGATCGCCTACATCGTCGGCGAACGCGAATTCTTCGGCCTGCCCTTCAAGGTCGGCCCCGGCGTGCTGATTCCCCGTCCCGATACCGAGCTGATCGTCGAGCGGGCGCTGGAGCGCCTGCCGCAGGGGGGCCGCCTGCTCGACATGGGCACCGGCAGCGGCGCCATTGCCGTGGCCTGCGCCCACACCCGCATGGACGCCGACGTAACCGCGCTCGACCTCAGCGACGAGGCGCTGCTCATCGCGCGCGCCAATGCCGCGGCCAACGGCGCGACCGTGCGCTTCCTGCGCAGCGACTGGTTCGCGGCCGTGGGTGAGGAGCGTTTCGACGTCATCGCCTCGAACCCGCCCTACATCGCGGCGGGCGACGCGCACCTGTCGCAGGGCGACCTGCGCTTCGAGCCGCCCGGCGCCCTGACCGACCATGCAGACGGCCTGTCGGCCCTGCGCAGCATCATCGACGGCGCCCCCGCCCACCTCGCGCCGGGCGGCTGGCTGCTGCTCGAGCATGGCTACGACCAGCCCGACGCGGTGCGCGCCCTGCTGGCGGCGCGCGGCTTCGGCGAGGTGCAGAGCTGGCGCGACCTGGCCGGCATCGAACGCGTCAGCGGCGGCCGCCTTTCCTGACGGGCGCACCGCCGAAAACAGTCTTGTTAAAATGACCAGCCCACTTTCAGGGCCCGGTATGCGCAAACTCTTCGCCTCGATCGTCCTGCTCGCTCCCTTCGTCTGCGCCGCCGCCGACACGGCGGCGGAGGGCGCACGCCGCCTGTTCGAGCGCGAATGGCAGTGGCAGCTGCGCCAGCAGCCCGAGTACGCGACCGCCATCGGCGAGCACCGCTACGACGCCCTCCTTTCCGATACCACACTGGCCGCGCGCGCCGCCGCCATCGAACACACGCGCGAGGTCCTGCAGGAAGCGCGCCAGCTCGAGCGCGCGGAACTCGCGGGCCAGGACCTGCTGTCCTACGACCTGTTCATCGCCCAGCGCGAACGCGCCCTCGCGCTGAACGCCTTTACCCCCTTCGATCCGCAACCGCTCAGCAGCGCGGACGGCCTGCACGTCCGCCTGCCGCGGCTGGTGGCGGCGATGCCGTTCACGAACGAAGCCGACTACCGCAACTACCTGTCGCGCCTTGGCGCCCTGCCCGCCCATGTGGATGGCCTGGTCGAGCAGCTGCGCGCCGGCATGGCCGCCGGCTGGACCGTGCCGAAAACGGCGATGGCGCCGGTACCGCCGGCCCTGCATGCGCTGCACGAGGACATTGCCGCCGGCCCCCTGTTCGCACCCTTCCTGCGCATCCCGGCCGGCATCGAGCCGGAGCTGCGCGAAAAACTGCTGGTGGAGGGCATCTCGGCGCTCGCCGATGCCGCCCAGGCCCTGCACCGCTTGGAAGAGTTCATCCGCAACGACTACCTGCCGGCGGCGCGCGAGACCATCGGCGCTTCCAGCCTGCCCGGCGGCGCCGACTGGTATGCCTTTGTGGTGCGCAACGCCACCACCACGCGCCTGACGCCGGCCCAGGTGCATGCCATCGGCCTGCGCGAAGTCACCCGCCTGCGCATCGCGATGGCCGCGCTGGCGCCGCGGACCGGTTTTCGCGGCAGCCTGGAGCAGTTCCTGGTGTTTGCACGCAGCGACCGGCGCCTGTTCTTCGCGAACCAGGAAGCCCTGCTGGCCCGCTACCGCAAGGCCGTGGCGCGCGCGCGCGCCAGGCTGCCGAAGGTCGTGGCGACGGTCCCGGAGGCGGACATCGCGGTCAAGCCGATGTCCCAGGATGGTCCCGGCCAGCCGCTCGCCTATTACGAAGCCGGCAGCGACAGCCGCAGCGCCGCGCTGGTGGTGAACGTGTCGCAGCCGGGCACGCGGCCGGTCTGGCAGGTCGACAGCGTGGCCCTGCACGAAGCCGTGCCGGGCCATCACCTGCAGGTGGCGCGCGCCCAGATGCTGGGGCTGCCCGCCTTCCGGCGCCATGGCTGGTACGAGGCCTTCGGCGAAGGCTGGGCCACCTATGCCGAGAGCCTCGGCCCCGAGCTGGGTTTTTTCGACGACCCGTTCTCGCGCTTCGGCCACCTGAACGAAGAGATGCTGCGCGCGGCGCGGCTGGTGGTCGATACCGGCATCCATGCGCTGGGCTGGTCGCGCAAGCAGGCGATCGATTACCTGAACACCCATACTGCCAATCCCCCGGCCGATAACGAGGTGGAAGTCGACCGGTATATCGCCCAGCCGGGGCAGGCGCTCGGCTACAAGATCGGCCAGCTGCGCATTGCCGCGTTGCGCGAGCGGGCCGGCGCGGTGCTGGGCCGGCGCTTCGACCTGCGGCGCTTCCACGACGCCGTGCTGGCCGGCGGCGCCCTGCCGCTGGACGAACTCCAGCGCCAGGTCGAGCGCTGGATCGTGAGCGAAAAAGAGGCAGAGAAACCGGCATCCGCCGTTGCCGCCGCGGGCTCCCGGAAGGAATGAGGCAGTCGCCGACGCACTGCGCGTTTTTCGGTTAATCTCTGCTCCAATCCGCATTGGCAGTATAAGAAAGGAAACACCCGTGTCGAACCAACTACAGCGCCGCCTTGCCCTGCTCGATGATGACGACCACCGCGCCCTGCTGGGCCAGGGCCTGCGCGGCATCGAACGCGAAACCCTGCGCGTGGACCGGCACGGCCACCTGGCGCGTACCCCGCACCCGGTCCGGCTCGGTTCGGCACTGACCCATCCGCAGATCACCACCGACTACGCGGAAACCCTGCTGGAGTTCATCACGCCGGCCGAGCACGACATTTCGGTGGTGCTGAACCACCTCGACGCCATCCACCGCTTCGCCCATGCGCGCCTGGACAAGGAGATGCTGTGGAGCGTGTCGATGCCGGGCGAACTGCCGTCCGAGGAAGAGATCGAGATCGCCTGGTACGGCACTTCCAACCTGGGCATGCTCAAGCACGTCTACCGCCGCGGCCTGGCGCTGCGCTACGGGAAGGCGATGCAGTGCATCTCCGGCATCCATTACAACTACTCGCTGCCGGAGAAACTGTGGACCCTGGTCGCCGCCAGCGAAGGCATCGCCGAGGAGCGCCGCCATGCGCTGCGCGACTTCCAGTCCGAGAGCTACATCGCGACGATCCGCAACTTCCGCCGCTACAGCTGGCTGCTGATGTACCTGTTCGGCGCCACCCCGGCCCTGACCACCAGCTTCCTGCGCGGCCGCCCGCACAAGCTCGAGACCTTATCAAGCGACACGCTCTACCTGCCCTATGCGACCAGCCTGCGCATGAGCGACCTCGGTTACCAGAACGACGCCCAGGCCGGCCTGCGCCCGCACGAGAACAGCCTGGAAAGCTATGTCACCAGCCTGATGTGCGCGGTGAACACGCCCTACGAGCCGTATGCGGAGATCGGCACCAAGAAGGACGGCGAGTGGATCCAGCTGTCGACCAATGTGCTGCAGATCGAGAACGAGTACTACTCGACGATCCGGCCGAAGCGCGTGATCCGCACCGGCGAGCGCCCGGTGCAGGCGCTGTGCAACCGCGGCGTGCAGTACATCGAGGTGCGCTGCCTCGACGTCGATCCCTTCGAGCCGGTCGGCATCAGCCTGGAAACCGGCCGCTTCCTCGACGCCTTCCTGCTGTTCTGCGCCTTCGAAGAGAGCCCCCTGATCAGCGCCCATGAAGGCCAGGTCCATGCGCGCAATTTCGCCCGCACCGTGAAGGAAGGCCGTGACCCGGCCCTGACGCTCACCCGCGACGGCCTCGAGGTCTCGCTCAAGGAATGGGCGCTGGAGCTGGTCGAGCGCATCCGCCCGGTGGCGCAGCTGCTGGACGACCAGCACAACGAGGGCAACGTGCACGAGTCCTCGCTCAACCTGCAGAAGGCCAAGATCATCAACCCGGCGCTGACGCCGTCGGCGCGCGTGCTGGAAGAGATCCGCAGCCTTGGTTCGGCCAGCGCCTTCGGCCTGCGCCAGAGCGAACTGCATGCCGCCAGCTTCCGCGACAGTCCCCTGATGCCGGCCGAGGAAGCGCTGTTCGACGAGATGGCCGAGAAATCGCTGGCCGACCAGGCCGCGATCGAGGGGGCGGACAGCGGCAGCTTCGACGATTTCGTGGCCGCCTACAACAGCAGTACCCTGTGCGGCAACCACTAGCCGCGAGGGCGGGGTGCTCACTTTTTATAACGAACACCATGCCCACGGAATGGGCAGCCGGGATGCACCGGGGGCGCTGGCCTCGGTGCTGGCGGAGTTGGAACGGCGCGGCCTGGGCCGCATCGTGACGCCGCACGGCGTGCCCCTGGTGTCGCTCGAACGCGTGCACACGCCGCGCTACCTGCACTTCCTGCGCACCGCATGGAGCGAGTGGGTGGCGCTCGATCCCGCCAATGCCAGGCGCGAGCTCTTGCCCTCGACTTGGCCGGCGCGCGGCATGCGCGACGATGTCGAGCCGCGCGATTTGCATGCGCGCGTGGGCCTGTTCGTTTCCGACGCGCGCTCGCCGCTCACCAGCGGCACCTGGACCGCCGCCAAGACCGGCGCCGACTGCGCGGTCAATGCCGCGCACGCGCTGCGCGTGGGCGAACGCGGCAGCTTCGCCCTCACCAGTCCGCCCGGCCACCATGCGGGCACCGACTGGTGCGGCGGCGGCGGCTTCCTGAACAATGCGGCGCTGGCAGCCCAGCACCTGCGTGACGACGGCCTGGAGCGCGTCGCCATCCTCGACATCGGCCTGCACCACGGCCACGGCACCCAGCAAATCTTCTATGGCCGCAGCGACGTGCTGTTCATCTCGCTTCACCTCGATCCACGCACCGCCTATCCGTTCTACGCCGGCCATGCCGACGAAACCGGCGCCGGCGCGGGGCTCGGCTATACGATGAACCTGCCGCTGGACGCGGGCAGCAGCAGCGCGCAGTGGTTCACCGCGCTGGAAACGGCCTGCGTCAAGCTGGCCATGTTCCGCCCGGAGGCGCTGGCGGTATCGCTCGGCGGCGGCCTCGGCGCCGGCTTCGGCCTGCAGGGCGGCGACTTCCTGCGCATCGGCGAGCGCATCGCCCACCTGGGGCTGCCCACCACCTTCATGTTCGAGGACCTGCAGGCAGCCGCCCCCGGCCTCGACACCGTGAACGTCCTCGAAGGCTTCGAAACCGCCGCCTGAGCGCGGCATCCCCTACCTGCTCACCACACGCACATATCACGCACCTACCATGATCGACTGGCAGTTCTCCCATTTTAATGAGCTCTCCCCCGCCGACCTGTACGAAGTACTGCGCCAGCGCCAGGACGTCTTCATCCTCGAACAGACCTGCCTTTACCCCGACATCGACGGCCTCGACCCGGTGGCGCACCACCTGCTCGGCTGGCGCACGATCGCCGGCGAGCGCCGCCTGGCCGCCTACCTGCGCGTGCTCGGACCCGGCGTGAAGTACGACGAGATGTCGCTCGGCCGCGTCATCACCACGCAAGCCGCGCGCGGCACCGGGGCCGGACGCGCGCTGCTGGAACGCGGCATCGCCTGCGCGGAAAGCCTGTACCCGGGCCACCGCATCCGCATCGGCGCCCAGCAGTACCTCGAGAAGTTCTACGCCGGCTTCGGCTTCGACACCGTCTCCGCACCGTATGACGAAGACGGCATCATGCACATCGATATGCTGCGCTAGCGCACGGGCTGGGAAATCCTTTTTGCATCCGGCAGGCGGTATACCGTACTCATCGGCGCGGCTGCGCCGCCAGCCGGCCGGCAATGCACACGACCAATGTCGCCAGCAACAACCAGCTGTCCGGCTCAGCCTGCGCGGGCCGAAGCGGCAGGCAAACGGCGGCAGGCGCAATCGGTGCGCCGCCGAGGAAGAGCAACAGGACAGGAAGGAAATGCATAGCGGGCGCACCGGGAGGATCAACGGGAACAGCAAGCATCGGGCATATGGCGGCCCGGCCTGTGCGCCAGCTCAGGCGTGCGCGCAAAAAAAACCGGAGCGGCGCGCCCCGGTCTCTCTTGGCTTGCCGTGTTACTCCACCTTGGTCAGGGTGATTTCGAAGACCAGGCCATTGTTGCCCGGAATACCGTTGGAGCCACCGGCGCCGTAGCCGAGGCTGGCCGGCACTTCGATGGTGCGCTTGCCGCCGACCTTCATGCCGCTCACGCCCTGCTCGAAGCCCGGGATCACGGCATTGGTGCCCAGCTTGAACGAGAAGGAATTCGACTCCAGGCGGGTGCCCTTGTGGTCGGCCGTCGTGGCGTTGTACAGCCACAGGGTGTAGGTGACGGTGGCGGTCTTGCCGCTGACGGCTTCGGCGCCGGTACCGAGCACGTCATCTTTCTTGACCAGCGAGGTCGGGTTGTTCGGGTTCGTCACAGGTGCGCTGGAATCGCCACCGCCGCCGCAGGCGGTCAGGCTGAGGATGGCGACGAAGGCGGCGATCAGGGGGAACTTCAGCTTCATGGATGGTCCTTATGGGAGATGCGGGAAAGAATAAAGCGAAACACCGCACCTTAGCTCATCCGTTCGTCACCGTGTGTCCACCCTTTGTATTTTTCTGTAATCGACTAAATCTCTACTTGCGTACCCAGCTCGATCACGCGGTTCGGCGGGATCTGGTAATAGTCGGCGGCGGCGCGGGCGTTGCGCGACAACATCACGAACAGGTGCTCGCGCCATGGCGCCATGCCGCGGCCCGGGGTCGAGATCACGGTCTGGCGCGCGATGAAGAAGGAGGTCTCCATCATCTCGAAGCTCAGGCCCAGCCCGGCGCACTGGCGCAGGATGCCCGGAATGTCCGGCTCGTCCTTGAAGCCGTAGCGAACGTTGAGCTGGAAGCAGTTGTGGCCGAGTTCCACCACGTCGACCTGCTGCTCCACCGGCACCCAGGGTTCCTCGAGCATGTACACCGTCAGGAACACGACGCGTTCATGCAAGACCTTGTTATGCGAGAGGTTGTGCAGCAGGGCGTGCGGCACACCGTCGCTTTCGCCGCGCAGGAACAGCGCGGTGCCGGGCACGCGCGCGGGCGGCGCCACGAACAGCGATTCCATGAAGGCTTCCAGCGGAATCGCATGCTTTTCCAGGTTCTCGAACACCAGTTCGCGGCCGCGCTTCCAGGTCAGCATCAGGGTCAGCAGGATCGTGCCGAGCAGCAGCGGGAACCAGCCGCCGTGGAACAGCTTGAGCGAGGTCGACGCGAACAGCAGGATGTCGATCACCAGGAAGAAGCCGGTTGCCAGCAGGCATACCGCCAGCGGCAGGCGCCAGCGGTAGCGGGTCACGAAGAAGGTCAGGATGGTGGTCGCCATCATGGTCGCGGTCACCGCGATGCCGTAGGCGCCGGCCAGTTCGTCCGAGGAACCGAAACCGATCACCGCGATCAGCACGATCGCCAGCTGCGCCCAGTTCACGGCCGGGATGTAGATCTGGCCGATCTCGCTTTCCGAGGTGTGCAGGATGCGCATGCGCGGCAGCAGGCCGAGCGCGATCGCCTGCTTGGTCATCGAATAGGTGCCGGAAATGGTCGCCTGCGACGCGATCACGGCCGCCATGGTCGACAGGATCACCAGCGGGATCACGCTCCAGGTGCCGAGCTGGTGGAAGAAGGGATTCTCGACCGCGGTCGGATCGGTGATCAGGAGCCCGCCCTGGCCGAGGTAGTTCAGCACCAGCGCCGGAAAGGCGATCGCGAACCAGGCCAGGCGGATCGGCTTGCGCCCGAAGTGGCCCATGTCGGCGTACAGCGCCTCGGCGCCGGTGATCGCCAGCACCACCGCACCCAGCGCGACGAAGGCCAGGAATTTGTTATCGAGCATGAAGCGCAGCGCATGCCAGGGATTGAGCGCTTCCAGGATGACCGGAGCGGCGATGATGTTGATGACGCCCATCACGGCCAGCGTGATGAACCAGACCAGCATGACCGGCCCGAAGAAGCGGCCGATGCCGGCGGTGCCGTGGCGCTGCACGCTGTACAGGGCCACCAGCACGACCACGGCCAGCGGCACCACGTAGTGCGACATACCCGGCGCCGCGACTTCCAGGCCTTCGATCGCACCCAGCACCGAGATCGCCGGCGTGATCACGCTGTCGCCGTAGAACATGGTGGCGCCCAGTACGCCGATGACGAGCAGGGGGAAATACCAGCGCGAGGCCTTCGATACCGAATTGGTGGCCAGCGCCATCAGGGCCATGATCCCGCCTTCGCCGCGATTATCGGCGCGCAGCACCAGCGTGACGTACTTGAGCGAGACGATGATCGTCAGGCTCCAGAAAATCAGGGAGATGATGCCGAGGATGTTGGGGGTGCTGAGGGGGAGGCCGTGCTCTTCGTCGAAGATCGCACGCAGAGTATAGAGGGGGCTGGTGCCGATATCGCCGTAGACGATGCCGACGGCGGCCAGCGTCAGTGCCGCGACGCTGCTCTTCTTGTTCTCGGTACTCAAGGTTTCACCATTGTTCTGTTCTTGGTGCAGCGCACCATAGAATAAGGACAAGAAAATTGCAAGAAAATTTCGTATTGCATCATACACCTGCCAAAAACCGGTCGCCGCTGCAGAGATATTGCGCATCAGGGATAATGTGACCCCAGCAATCGCCCCCCTCTTCCCATGCGCTCCGGTATCCTGTCCGCCGCCCTTGCCTTCCTGTGCTGGGGCCTGTTCCCTATTTATTTCCACGCGCTCGGCGACGTGCCGCCGACGCAGATCCTGGCGCACCGGGTGCTGTGGTCGCTCGCTTTCCTCCTTCTCGTGCTGGGCTTCCGGCGCCAGTGGAAATGGCTCGCCATCGTGCGACAGCCGCGCGTCTTCTGGAGTTTCGTCGCGTCCGCCGTCCTGCTCTCGGCCAACTGGCTGGTCTACATCTGGGCGGTCAAGAACGGCCACGTGATCGAGGCCAGCCTCGGCTACTTCATCAATCCGCTGGTGAACATCATGTTCGGCTATCTGCTGCTGAAGGAACGCATGCGCCCGGCGCAGTGGGGTGCGATCGCGATCGCGGCGCTGGGCGTCGGCTGGCTGACCTGGCAGTCGGGCACGGTGCCCTGGATCGCCCTGTTCCTGGCCGCCTCCTTCGGCGGCTACGGCCTGCTGCGCAAGACCGCGGCGCTCGGCGCGCTGGAAGGCCTGTCCTTCGAGACCATGGTGCTGTTCCCGTTCGCGGCCGCTTATGTCGGCTGGCTGACCGTGAACGGCGATAACGCCTTCCTGAATGCGCCGCTGGAGGCGACCCGCGTCCTGCTGATCATGGCAGGCCCGATCACGGCGATCCCGCTGCTGCTGTTTGCCGCCGGCGCGCGCAAGATCCCGCTGTCGATCCTGGGCCTGCTGCAATACCTGTCGCCGACCATCCAGTTCGTGCTGGGCGTGTGGCTGTTCCACGAAGCCTTCAGCAGCGACCGCCTGGTCGGCTTCCTGATGATCTGGGCCGCGCTGGCGCTGTTCGGCGGCGAGGGCCTGTGGCGCAGCCGACCATCGAAGAGCGCCTGATTTCTCCGCCCGGACGCAAAAAGCTCGTGTCCGGCGCGGGTTCTGTCGTATCCTGTGCACCTTAAACAACACCAGAGTCAAAGCATGGCCAATTACGTCTATACCATGAACCGCGTGGGCAAAATCGTCCCACCGAAACGCCAAATCCTGAAAGATATTTCCCTGTCCTTCTTCCCGGGTGCCAAGATCGGCGTGCTGGGCCTGAACGGCTCGGGCAAGTCGACCCTGCTGAAGATCATGGCCGGCATCGACACCGACATCCAGGGCGAAGCGCGTCCGATGCCGGGCCTGAACATCGGCTACCTGCCGCAGGAACCGCAGCTCGATCCGGAAAAGACTGTGCGCCAGGAAGTGGAATCGGGCCTGGGCGAAGCCTTCGAAGCCCAGGCCAAGCTGGAAGCCGTGTACGCCGCCTATGCGAAAGAAGACGCGGACTTCGACGCCCTCGCCAAGGAGCAGGAGCGCCTGGAATCGATCATCGCCGCCGCCGATGGCGGCAACCTGAACCTGCAGATGGAAATGGCCGCCGACGCGCTGCGCCTGCCGCCGTGGGACCAGAAGATCAGCGTGCTGTCGGGTGGTGAAAAGCGCCGCGTGGCGCTGTGCAAGCTGCTGCTGTCCAAGCCGGACATGCTGCTGCTCGACGAACCGACCAACCACCTGGACGCCGAATCGGTCGAGTGGCTGGAGCAGTTCCTGCTGCGCTTCCCGGGCACCGTGGTGGGCATCACCCACGACCGCTACTTCCTCGACAATGCCGCCGAGTGGATCCTGGAACTGGACCGCGGTTCGGGCATCCCATGGAAGGGTAATTACTCGTCCTGGCTGGACCAGAAGCAGGCACGCCTGAAGCAGGAAGAAGCCACCGAATCGGCGCGCCAGAAGGCCCTGCAGAAGGAACTCGAATGGTCGCGCCAGAACCCGAAGGCACGCCAGGCCAAGTCGAAGGCCCGCCTGGCCCGCTTCAACGAGCTGAGCGAATACGAATACCAGAAGCGCAACGAGACCCAGGAGATCTTCATCCCCGTGGCCGAACGCCTGGGCAATGAAGTCATCGAGTTCAAGAACGTCTCGAAGGCCTTCGGCGACCGCCTGCTGATCGACAACCTGTCCTTCACCGTGCCGCCGGGCGCGATCGTCGGCATCATCGGCCCGAACGGCGCCGGTAAGTCGACCCTGTTCAAGATGATCGCCGGCAAAGAGCAGCCGGACAGCGGCGAAGTCGTGATCGGCAAGACCGCCAAGGTCTCGCTGGTCGACCAGCACCGCGACGAACTGGCCAACAACAAGACCGTGTTCGAAGACGTCACCGGCGGCGCCGACATGCTGTCCGTGGGCCGCTTCGAGATGCCGTCGCGCGCCTACCTCGGCCGCTTCAACTTCAAGGGCTCGGACCAGCAGAAGGTGGTCGGTAACCTGTCGGGCGGTGAACGCGGCCGCCTGCACCTGGCCAAGACCCTGCTCCAAGGCGGCAACGTCCTGCTGCTCGACGAACCGTCGAACGACCTCGACGTGGAAACCCTGCGCGCGCTGGAAGACGCCCTGCTCGAGTTCGCCGGCAGCGTGATGGTGATCTCGCACGATCGCTGGTTCCTGGACCGCATCGCGACCCACATCCTGGCATTCGAAGGCAATTCGCAGGTTACCTTCTTTGACGGTAACTACCAGGAATACGAGGCCGACAAGAAGAAGCGCCTGGGCGAAGAGGGCGCCAAGCCGAAGCGTATCCGCTACAAGCCGCTGACGACCTGAGCTCAGCAGTAAGTGTTTGTTTCATAAATAAAAACCCCGCTCATGCGGGGTTTTTTTATTCCCGGAAACGAACGCGACTAACTCAAGGCCGTGTGTAAAATCTTTATCGATGAGGCCTCACGAGCCTGGCTGTCCGCTGCAATATGGCGTCGACTGACGGTCTACCCCGTCGTCGAAAAGATAGACAGAAATGTAAATAAATAAGGATAGAGGCGCTTGCTTATGCCGCCGTACAGGACGAGACGGCCACGTACGGCATTCCAGAAGCATGGCTGCCAGGGCGCTTACTCAACCATGCTTCTGTCGCACCGTATCCGGCTCGACCCTGCGCCTAAACAGGGTAAATATTTTTCGCAGGTAGCTGGGACAGCGCGCCGGGTCTGGAACTGGGCGCTGGCAGAGTGGCAGCGCCAAGCCGCTGCCGGCATGCGTCCGAACGCAATGGCACTTAAAAAACAATTTAACGCAATCAAATACGCTCATCCCGACTGGCTCGATGCCGAAGGCGGGCCTTGGCTCCATAGCATCCACCGCGACGCCCATGCGCAGCCGTGCGCGCATCTGGCCCGTGCTTGGAGCCGCTACTCCGCGCAACGCCGGGCAGGCGTAACGGCCCATCCGCCCGTGTTCAAGAAGAAAGGTCGCTGCCGCGACAGCTTCTATGTCGCCAACGACAAGCTCCGGCTTGACCCGTGGCGAGCCAAACGGTGACGTTAGGCACTGCTGCCGGAATGGTTCCGGCGGGAGGCGGGAAAGTGACGCCTGCCAGATACGAACACGGTCGACAGGACGGTTCGGAACAGGAAGGGGACGGCACATATGCGCACGTTTTCGATAGCAGCCTATGATTGATTACCGCGACAACCGCGTCCCGGGCGGGACGTTTTTTTTCACGGTGCGCCTGCTCGAACGCGGCAGCACCCTGCTGACAGACCATATCTCCGCCTTCGGCGAAGCCATGCGCCTGGCACGCGTACGCAAACCCTTCCACGTCGATGCCTGGACGGTCCTGCCGGACCACGCACATGCGATGTGGACATTGCCGCCGGGCGATCACGACTGCTCGAGCCGCTGGCGAGCGGTCAAGATCGCCTTCTCCAAGGCCTTGCGCAAGTCCACGGTGCCGGATGCCAACGATGGCGCGATCTGGGAACGCCACTACCAGCACTACCGGGTCGGCGACGACGACGAGTACGCGGCCCTGATCGACTACACCCACACCGATGCCTTCCGCCACGGTTTCTGCAGCCACCCCCGCGAATGGCCGTGGTCCTCGCTGCACCGCTTCGTCAGCGCCGGCCACGCGATGCCGGCGCCGCAACTGATCGTGCCGCCCTGGGTGCACCGTCCGCAGCCGCACGGCTTTGCGCGGCTGTGACCGTCAAAAGCAAAAGGCCCCGCAGGGCCTTTTGCTTTGATGCTGCGAACGCTTAGAAAGCGTATTTCGCGCCGATGGTCCAGACATCGGCCTTCGCGCCGAAGTCCTTGCTCTTGCCATAACGCTCATATTCGCCGATCAGCGACACGTTCTGGTTCAGCTTGTACTCCGCGCCGAGTGCGCCATAGGCTTCGGTTTTGCTGCGGCTCATGTTTTGCACGGCATTGAGCGTCTCCAGCTCGCTCTTGGTACGGGCCGCGCCCAGTTTGCCGTACACCGAGAACTGCTCGTTCACCGGCATGGTCGCCTTGGCGGCCAGGTAGACCGCGTGGCCATCGGTCTCACCGCGGACCTTGGTGCCGCCGATGGCGTAGTTCACGTCCGATTTACGGAAGTCGGTATAGCCCGCTTCCACGCCCCAGGTCTGGTTGAACTCGTAGCCGCCGAAGAGCTTGCCGGAAGCCTTGTAGCCTTCGGTATCGGCATTCGAGGTGCCGGAGAGCTTGAAGTCATGGTCGGCACTGGCGATACCGGCGCCCACATAGGCGCGCGGTGCGGCAGTCTGGGCCTGGGCCGCCGACATGGCGGCTGCGGATGCGATCAATACAACGAGAAGCTTTTTCATTACGCGAATCCTTTGACTGGTTCGCGATTCCCAATGAATCGCGATGTAGCCAACATAGCATTCGTTTCTCTTAATAAAAGGCCTGAAACCCGTAAGAACTGTAAGAAAATGTAACTTTCTGACCCGCGGGTTAGATATTTTTATTAAAAAATCATGAAAATAACGCGGCAGTTAATCGATTTTACGAAAAGTTAGGTTGATGCGCGGTCCAAGCGGACGTGCCGTTTTGTTGATGCCATGCATCCAGTTGGCCTGCATGGCACCGGCCATGAACAGCAGGCTGCCATCGGTCAGCGGCAGTTTCAGGGTCTCTTTGGTGAGCTTGTGGCGCAGGATGAAAGGCCGGGTGGCACCGAAACTGACCGAGGCGATGGCGGGCTCGGGCCCCAGCTCCGGTTCGTCGTCGCTGTGCATGCCCATGCTGTCGCGGCCGTCGCGGTAATAGTTCAGGAGCACGCTGTTGTAGTGCCGGCCGGTGGCTGCTTCGGCAGCTTGACGGATGGTGTCGAGCAGGGGCGTGAACGGCAGCGGCGCCAGGCTCAGGCCGGAGTAGCGATAGGCCTTGTCACCATGCCAGGCGCTCAGGCGCGGCTGCAGGTGGCGCTTGCCGTAGACGATCACGGTTTCTTCGCGCCAGGCGGTTTCGGCGCACAGGCGCGCCAGCACCTCCTCGTTCGGCCAGGGCAGCGGCAACTGGGGCAGGAAGGCCAGTTCGCCGCCACGGATAGGGATGCGGGTCAGCCTTGAAGCTGAGGTAAATAAATCCATTGTCTTGTTTCATGGCTATGATGACGCATTCCCGTCACCACATCATTTTCACATGGACAAACGTCACTTCCTCGGCGCTGCGACGGCAAGCAGTGCCCTGCCCGCCGTCGCAGCGCGGCCGGTCAATGAACGTTTCGCAGCTTGCCCCTGGGCGCTGTACCAAATCGAGGTACAGGCCTAGGTATCAGGCGTAGGCTTCGGCCAGACTCATGACGCGCGGCGTCACGCTGACGCCGAGGTTGCCGAACAGGGTTTCGAGCGCGGCCAGGTTGGCGGCGCACTCCTCGGCTTTCCAGCCGTTGAACAAGTCGGTGCCGTCCTTCTGGAAGTGCAGGTCCAGCACCTTGCCCTTGTCCTTGTGAACATAGCCCTGCTGATGGGTATTCTTGAAGCCGAGTTCGGCCAGGCCCGCCAGCACGGTTTGCGGCGGATTGTCCGGATCCGTGGCCAGGAAGACACCGAAAGTCTTGCCCGGCGGCTTGGCGGCGACATCGACATCGTAGATGCCCGGGGCCTTGGTGACGCTGGTGCTCTTCAGGAACAGCATGTGATCTCCTTCTCCTGTTGCCGTCCGGCGGCGTCGGCGCAAAGGCGCGGCTGGCGGATCGGTTGGTCGTTGTAGCATCACAGCTTATTGCTCTCTGGGAACTTTGTCGATCAATCTCTGCGCTTTTTCGCTTTAGCGCAGCAATAGACCCCAAACAGTGCCGCCAATTAACAACGCACAAGCCAGCATGCCCGTAATAAAACCGATTTCCCGCCGCGCCGGATCGCGGTAATAGCCGAGCGCGTAGGCGATGCGGCCCAGGCACCACAGCAGGCCGCACGCCGCCGCCCACAGGTCCCCCAGGTAGAAGGCGCACAGCCACAAGGGCACCAGCAGCAGCGGCAGCTGTTCGAGGGTGTTGGCCTGCACCCGCTGGCAGCGCAGGAACTCTTCGGGGCCGTCCATGATCGGTGCCGGAATGTCGTGGCGGATGCGCGCGCGGCCGGCGTTCACGCCGGTCCAGAAATACACGCCGAGTGCGGCCAGGGTGGCCCAGGCGGTGAAAAACATCGAAGCTCCTATGGTTGGATCAACTTGCGGCGTGCCAGGTCGGCGGTCGGCGCCACCAGCGCTTCGTACAGGCGGCCGGTAGCGGGATCCCAGCGCGTGACGGCGTCCTGCTGGCGCGCCACGGTGGCGAAATCGCCGCGCGCGACGGGACCGCTGAGCGCCGCCGCGGGGCCGATGCGGAACACGTTCGCCAGGGCCTCGGTGGCCAGCGGCCGCGCCAGTTCGCGCGCGACGTCTTCCGGCACCCCGGCGGCCGCGTAGGCGCGCAGCGCCGCGTCGACTACCGTCACCAGGTAATTCGACGCGAACACGGCGGCCGCGTGATACACGGTCTTCGCGGCCGGATCGATGCGCACCATCCGTGCGCCGATCGCCGCGAACGCCGGTTCGAGCAGGGCCAGCGCCGCGGCGTCGCCCTCGATGCCGCAGAAGGTGCCGGCGAAGTCCGCCGCCACCGCCGCCGGATCGGCGAAGCTGCGCACCGGATGCACGCTCGCGACCAGGGCGCCGGCGTCGCGCGCCGCCGCCAGTTCGGCGGAGGCCTTGGCGCCGCTGCAGTGGAACACCACCGCTCCCGCCAGCGAATGGGCTTGCGCCAGCGCGGCGCAGGCCGGGGCGATCGCGTCGTCGCCCACCGCCAGCATCCACACCGGGGCCGGGCGCAGCTGGGCCATGCCGGCGCAGGCGCGGCCGGCGCCGATGAAGGCCACCGCTTCCCGGGCGCCGGCTTCGCTGCGGGTCAGGACATCCTGGATCGCGAAGGCGCCCGTGCCGGCGAACAGGCGTCCGAGCGCGCGGCCGACGTGACCGGCGCCGACCAGGTTCAGCGTCGGCGCCACGTCAGAAGCCGGCCCCGGGCAGCGCCAGGTAGGCCAGCTCCTCGGGGTTCGAGGCGCGGCCGAGGATGACGTTCCGGTGCGGGAAGCGGCCGAAGCGGGCGATCACGCCGCGGTGGCGGTGCGCATAATCGAGCGCCTCGCCGAAGCCTTCGTGCTGGGCGGCCAGCTCGGTGAACAGGGTCACGGCCTGTTCCTGCATGCGCGCGTCTTCCGCATGCTCGAAGGGCAGGTAGACGAACTGGCGTTCGACCGGCGTGAGCGCCAGGTGCTCGCCGGAGTCCACCAGCTGGCGCGCCGCAAGCAGCGCCAGGGCGTCGCCGCCGAAGGATTCGGGCTTGCCGCGGAAGGCGTTGCGGGTGAACTGGTCGAGCACGAGGATGCGCGCGAGGGTGCCGCGCGGCCCCTGCTCGTCCCATTCGCGCAGCCCGCCGGCGACGGCTTGGACAATCAGGCCGCCGAAGCGTTCGCGCAGTGCGGCATCGAAGGCCTCGTCCTTGCGGAACCATTCGATGCGCTGTTTGCCGTGGCCCGGGCTGCCTTCCGGCAGGAACCAGAAATCGAGGACGTCTTGTGCTTGCATTGATGAACCCCAGTAATGGATAAAGCGCGTTATTATTGTTGATCTTTTATTAATTGCGGGCGTGGGACAGCTGGAAGGCTTCCAGTCCCTCGAAGGCCGCCAGCTCCTGGGCCAGCTCCGACAGCGGCGCGCCGCTGCGGTTCGACAGCGCCAGCGCCACGAAGCGCCATTCCTGGCGTCCCTCGTCGCTGCTGATCGTGAGCGAGCTGCCGGCGATCTCGTAACCGCGCTCGAGCGCGGCCTGGCGCAGCACTTCTTCGCGCGGCAGCACCTGCGGCTTGAAACGCATGCGCACCGCCACCGCATGGCGCGCCGGCAGGATGGTCTCGAGGCGGTTCAGGTAGATCATGATCATGCCCGAGAAGAAGGCCAGGCCCATCGCCGCCAGGTAGAAACCGACGCCGACCAGGATGCCGATCGCGGACGAGGCCCAGATCGAGGCCGCCGTGGTGAGGCCGCTGATGTTGAAGCCTTCGCGCATGATGACGCCGGCCCCGAGGAAGCCGATGCCGGTCACCACGCCCTGGATGATGCGGGTCGGGTCGACCGGCGCCAGCACCCCGCCATGGCCGCCGTACCAGAAATCAGGATAGCCGGCCAGGATGGTCAGCGCGGCCGAGGCCATGCACACCAGACCGTAGGTGCGCATGCCCGCGGCGCGGCCGTGGTAGGCGCGTTCGTAGCCGACCAGCAGGCCGAGCGCCAGCGCGCCGGCCAGGTGCAAGAGGATCAGGCCATTGGTATGGATGCTGGCTTCGGACCAGTAGGCGGCAAGCAGGGAGTTAGGCGGCATGGATCGACGTCACGCTCCCGGCTTCTTGCGCACCAGCTGCTTTTCGAAGGCCTCGTCATGCTTGCTGATGCGTTTGACCTCCTGCGGACCGAGGCCGTTCACGAAGGCGACGAAATCGTCCAGCTCGAGCGGCGCATTCAGCGCGGGCGCGCCGGGCGCCTCGGACAGGTAGAACAGGCCGTCGCCGGTGCGCGCCATCGAGTAGGCGCTGTTCCCGGTGCGCTTCTTGAGGCGCTCGACCGCCGCGCTGGCGCGGGTGGAACGGGAGCTGGCCATCAGATCGCCTCCGTGCGCTTGAAGAGCCAGTCGCGTGCCGCGCCGCGCACGTGCGGCTCCAGGCGTGCGCGCACGGTGGCGTGGTAGGCGTTCAGCCACGCGATCTCGTCCTCGCGCAGCAGGGCGCGCTCCAGCGGGCGAGTATCGATCGGGCACAGGGTCAGGGTTTCGAAGCCCAGGTAGTCGCCGAACTCGGTGGTGTCGACCAGCTGGTTGAGCACCAGGTTCTCGATGCGGATGCCCCAGCGTCCCGGGCGATAGATGCCCGGCTCGATCGAGGTGATCATGCCCGGCTCCATGGCGGTATGCGGGTCCGGCGGCACACTAGGGGAAATCGTCTGCGGGCCTTCGTGCACGTTCAGGAAGTAGCCGACCCCGTGACCGGTGCCGTGGCCGTAGTCGATGCCGGCCGCCCAGATCGGCGCACGCGCGATGGCGTCGAGCAGCGGCGCGCGGGTGCCGCGCGGGAAGCGCGTCGCCGACAGGTTGATCAGGCCTTTCAGCACCAGCGTGTAGTCGCGCTTCTGGGCGCTGGAAGGGGTGCCGACCGGGATCACGCGCGTGATGTCGGTGGTGCCGCCCAGGTACTGGCCGCCCGAGTCGATCAGGAGCAGGCCGTCGCCTTCGATGACGGCACAGCTCTCTTGCGCGGCGCGGTAGTGCATGATCGCGCCGTTGGCGTTGAAGCCGGCGATGGTCGAGAAGCTCGGGCTGATGAAGTTCGGGCGGCGCGCACGGGCGGCCGTGATGTGGGTGTCGATCGCCACTTCGTCCAGCGGCATGCGGGCAGCCGACGCACGGCCGGCGTTTTCCAGCTCGGGCTCCAGCCAGGAGAAGAATTCGCACAGCGCCGCGCCGTCCTGCTCCATGGCGGCGCGCACGTTCACCGCTTCGCTGTCGAGCTTGCGCGACTTGGCGAAGGTGGTCGGGTTGATCGCTTCGACGACATTCACGCCCTGGGCCACCGCGGCGCGCATGCCGGCCGTCACGCGGCGCGGGTCGAGCAGCAGGGTGGCGCCGTCCGGCAGCGCCGCCAGCGCGGTGGCGGCATTCGCGTAAGGCGCCAGGTGGACGCCATCGGATTCCAGGCGCGCGCGGACGTCGTCCGGCACCTTGCCTTCGCCCACGAACAGGGTGGCGTCGGCGCGGCCGATCAGCGCATGCGCCAGGAACACCGGGTTGAAGCTGACGTCGGCGCCGCGCAGGTTGAACAGGTAGGCGATGTCGTCGAGCGTCGAGATGAAATGGAAGCCGGCGCCATGCTGCTCCATCGCGGCGCGGGTCGCGGCCAGCTTGTCGGCGCGGCTCATGGTCGCATAAGGCGGCAGGTGCTCGAACACCGGATCGCCCGGCAGCGCCGGACGGTCCTGCCAGACTTCGTCGAGCAGGTCGATGTCGGTGCGCAGCCGGATGCCCTTGGCGGAGAGCGCGTCCGACAACAGGCGCGCACTGGCCAGGCCGAGCACGCGCGCATCGACGGCGACGGTTTGCCCGGCGTTCAGGTTGGCGGCCAGCCAGTCGACGTGCATCTGGCTCGCCGCGCCCGGGATCTTCATCAGCGCGATTTCGCTGCCGGCCAGCTCGGTCTCGGCCTGGGTCCAGTAGCGGCCATCGGTCCACACGCCCGTGAAACCCGCGGTGGCGATGAAGGTGCCGACCGAGCCGGTGAAGCTGGAGAGCCACTCCCTGCCCTTCCAGTGCCCGGGCAGGTATTCCGACAGGTGCGGATCGCTCGACGGCACGACATAGGCGTCGATGCCGGCGCGCGCCATCGCGCTGCGCAGTTGGGCCAGGCGTTTGCTGCGGGCTTGTTCGAATTCGGGAGTGGACATGGCTTGGTCGTTCGTTGTTTTCCAAGCCACGTATGATACGCCGCAATGCGCCCATGTGGCGCTCCGGTTTATTGCATGGCGTCAACTAAAGGCCGCCATCCGGCCCGGCGCGCGCTACAATGGCGCGCACATGAACCACACGACCGGCTTTGAAGCCGGCACAGGAGACACCATGGATTTTGAAGCGGCCAAGGCCCTCTGCCGCAGCCTCCCCGGCTGCACCGAAGACACCAAGTGGGACCACGACACCGTCTTTTCGGTCGGCACCAAGATGTTCGCGGTGACCAACAAGGACGGTCCCTCGACCGGATTCAGCCTGAAGGCCGACGACGAGCGCTTCCTCGAACTGACCGACCGGCCCGGCATCCTTCCCGCGCCCTACCTGGCCCGCGCCAAGTGGGTCTTCGTGACGCCGGAAGCCCAGCTCGACGACGAGGAGTTCGCCGCCCTGCTGCGCCGCTCCTACGAGCTGGTATTCGCCAAGCTCACCCGCAAGCTGCAACGTGAAATCACAGGCAGCTGATTCCAACAGGAACGCGCCCGCGTACCCGATTGGCGCATAATCGAAACGCCATCTTTACACCAGAAGACAGAACAGCATGCAAGACTACCACCATGACCGCGCCCGCGCGCTTCTCGCCAACGCCACCCAGATCGTCACGCCCGAAGAAGTCCAGGCCGCGGTGGCACGTGTCGCCGACCAGCTCAACGCGCGCTTCGGCAATCCCCAGGACAAGGCCTTCCCGCTGGTGCTGGGCGTGATGGGCGGCGCCGTCGTGTTCACCGGCCACCTGCTGCAGCAGCTCGACTTCCCGCTCGAATTCGACTACATCCACGTCAGCCGCTACGGCGACGCCGACCAGGGCGGCCAGATCGTGTGGAAGGTGATCCCGCGCCAGGACGTGGCGGGCCGCACCATCGTCGTGGTCGACGACATCCTCGACGAAGGCGAGACCCTTGCCCACGTCAAGCAGCGCCTGCTCGACATGGGCGCGGCCGAAGTCATCGTGGCGGTGTTCGCGGACAAGGACCTCAAGCGCGCCAAGCCGATCAAGGCCGACCTGGTCGGCCTGACCCTGCCGAACGAGTTCGTGGTCGGTTTCGGCATGGACGTCTACAACTACTGGCGCAACCTGCCGGGCCTGTGGTCGATCAACCCGGACGACCTGAGTTCGGCCGAACCGGCGCCGCCGTTCCCGACGCCGGACGCCAAGCGCCTGGATTAAGCGCGTTACGCGCTCTAAAGCGCCAGGCGCGCACGCGCGGCGGCGTATTCCGCCTTCAGCCGCTCGACCATCTCGGCCACCGTCGGGACGTCGTCCATCAGGCCCACGCCCTGGCCGGCGCCCCAGATGTCGCGCCAGGCCTTGGCGCTGGCCGAGCCGAAGCTCATCTTGCTCTTGTCCGATTCCGGCAGGTTGTCGGGATCGAGTCCGGCCGCGACGATCGACTTCTTCAGGTAGTTGCCGTGCACGCCCGTGAACAGATTCGTGTACACCACGTCGGCCGCGGTCGATTCCACGATCGCATCGCGGTAGGCGTCGGTCACGTTCGATTCCCTGGTCGCCAGGAAGCGCGAGCCGATGTAGGCGAAGTCGGCGCCCATCGCCTGCGCCGCGAGGATGGCGTCGCCGGTGGCGATCGAGCCGGACAGCGCGATCGGCCCCTTGAAGAACTTGCGCACCTCGCCCACCAGGGCGAAGGGCGACAGCGCGCCCGCATGGCCGCCGGCGCCGGCCGCCACCAGGATCAGGCCGTCCACGCCGGCTTCCAGCGCCTTTTCCGCATGGCGGATCGAGACCACGTCGTGCAGCACGATGCCGCCGTAGGCGTGGACCGCGTCCAGCATCTCCTTCGGCGGCGCGCGCAGCGAGGAGATGATGATCGGCACCTGGTGCTTCACGCAGACCTCGACGTCGTGGGCCAGGCGGTCGTTCGACTGGTGCACGATCTGGTTCACCGCGATCGGTCCCACCCTGGCGCCCGGGTTGGCGGCCTGGTAAGCGGCCAGCTCTCCCTGCAGCTCGGTCAGCCAGGTGTCGAGCAGCTCGGCCGGGCGCGCATTCAGGGCCGGGAAGGAACCGACGATGCCGGCCTTGCACTGGGCCGCCACCAGCGCGGGTCCGCTGGCGATGAACATCGGCGAGGCGATGACGGGGAGGGACAGGTTTTGCAGCGCGGGTGGCAGCGTCATGGAAGGCTCTCGATAATCGGTTGATCAAATCACTCAGGGCATTATGCCGTGAAAAAAGAACGATCGTGCTAGATTTTTGACTCTAAACATCCACTAACTGGTTTCCCGCGACGCGGGCGGCGCCGGCGCGCAGCAGCGCAGCCACGGCCCACTGCGCCAGTTCCTCCCGGCCGCGGCCCAGCAGCTTCACGCGTACGCGCTCGACCAGCGGGATCGCGGCCAGCACTGCGGGCAAGGTGTCGAGCGGCAGCGCGCGGCGCTCCAGCAGCAGGAACTTGAGCAGCACCTTGACCGCGTTTTCCCCGTTGCGCACCGGGTCGGCGCTCAGGTAGTCGAGGCGCGAACGGGCCCGCGCCAAGGCCCCGGCCACGTCGCCGAACAGTGCCCCATGGCCGGGAATGACGACGCGCGCATCGAGGGTGGCGATCAGGTCGAGCGTCGCGCCGGCTTCCTCGAAACCCGGCTCGCCGCTGAGCTCCGGGAAAATCACGCCGAAGCCGTTTTCCCACAGCGCGTCGCCGGAAATCAGGATGCCCTCGTCTTCGCAGAAGAACAGCAGGGCGTGCGGATCGTGGCCGGGCGCCGCCATGACCGTCCAGTGCAGGCCGCCCAGCACCGGGCGATCGCCCGGCGCCAGCGTCGCGTCGAAGGAAAAGCGCGCGCACTGCTGGCCGGTAGCGCGGTAGCTGAGCGCCTCTTCGTCCCAGGCCGCGACCTTGGCCGCATCCAGCGCCGGAATCGCGATATGGCAGCCGTAGGCGGCCGCCAGCAGCGCATTGCCGCCGCAGTGGTCCGAGTGCAAATGGGTATTGAGCAGGCGCTCGAGCGGCCGCCCGCCGAGGGCCTGGCGCACCAGCGCCAGGGTCTGCGGCGCGTGGGTGACATAGCCGCTGTCGACCAGCGCCGTGCCTTCGCTGTCCGTGAACAGGATGTTGTTGGACGAGAGCCAGCCGCGCTCGAAGACCTGGATCGACGATGGAAGCGGCAGGCCCGGGCTCACCTCAGCCCCAGTCGATCTCGGCTTCGCGGCGCCGGATCTCGGTCCAGACGGCGCGCTTGTAGTCGTCGCCGGCACTGCCCCAGGCGACGATCTCCTCGATCGTGCGCAGGCAGCCCCGGCACAGGCCGGTGTCGGGCTCCATCTGGCACACGTTGATGCAGGGTGAAGGGACGGGGCTTTGCAGTTCGGGTTCCAGCGTCAGGGGCATCAGAGTACGGCGTTAAAGTCTAAAAAATAAGCGCAGGCCATGATAGCGCCCATGGCGAAAACCACCATCCGGCTGCCGCGGTCCTTGAGCGCATACAGGACCGGGTCGTCGTCCATCTCATCGCGCCCGGTCTTGATCCACAGGCGTCCCAGCCAGTAGATCAGCAGCGCCGCCGCCGCCCACAGCAGCGTCGGGCTGGCGTAGCGCGCCTGGGTCTCGGGTGCATTGATGTAGAGGCCGAACACGACCACCGCCGACATCGCCGAGGCCAGGCCCATCGGCCACAGCACGGCCAGGTCGGCCACGCGGTAGTCGCGTCCGCGCGTGCTGATACCGCCGCTGCCCTGCAGCGACTTGAGTTCCGAGCAGCGCTTGACCAGCGCCAGGCTGAGGAACACGAACAGCGAGAAGGCCAGCAGCCAGGAGCTGGTGTGGATGCCCACCGCCACCGAGCCGGTGACGATGCGCATGGTGTACAGGATCGACAGCGCCATGACGTCGACCAGCACGTATTCCTTCAGGCTCCAGCTGTAGGTGGTGGTCATCACGACGTAGGCCAGCAGCATGCCGGCAAAGCCGGCGTTGACGGTGAAGGCGAGCCCGAACGCAATGAGCATCAGGACCACGGCCGCCGCGACACCGGAGGGAATCGGCAGCACCCCGCTGGCGAAGGGACGCAGGCGCTTGCGCGGATGCAGGCGGTCGTTGCCGAGGTCCCACAGGTCGTTGGCGATGTAGGTGGCGGAGGCGGCCAGCGAGAAACACAGGAAGGCCAGCAGCATGGTGGCGATATCGGCTGGTGCGAACGAGAACGCGGTCAGCATCGGCACGAACAGCAGCACGTTCTTGGCCCACTGGTGCATGCGCAGCGCCTTGCGCCAGACTTTCAGGCCGGCGGCCGGGCGGGCGAACTCTTTCTCGACCACGTGCTTGCTGCGCACCTGGCGCGCCAGCGATTCCGAGGCGCCGACCAGCAGGGCTGCCTGGGCGCCTTCCCAGACGGCCAGGTCGGCCGGGCTGTCGCCGGCATAGGCGAAATTCGGACCCACTTCCTCGCGGATGGCGGCCAGCTTGTTGCTGCCCTTCAGGTTGCGGCTGCTGTCGCTTGCCAGCACGCGGTCGAACAGGCCGAGGTGGGCGGCCACACCGTCGGCAATGCTGTGGTGGGCGGCCGTGGCCAGCACGATCTCGCGTCCGGCCGCTTTTTCGGCACGCAGGTAATCGAGCAGCTCTTCGCGGTAAGGCAGCTGTTCCGCCGGCACGCTGACGCGCTGGGCGATTTCCGATTTCAGGGTTTCGCGGCCGCGCAGGAGCCAGAACGGCAGGTGCAACAGGCTGAGGGGCGACTGCCGGGCCAGCAGGAGAACGGACTCGACCAGGGTATCGGTCAGGGTCAGGGTACCGTCGAGGTCGACGACCAGCGGCACGGCAGCGGCATCGCGCTCAGCCCGTTGAGAATTCAACATACACACCTAGAAAAGATAACAACGACATTCCACTATGCATGAATGTCAGGAGAGGGTCAATTGTAATTTTGGTAACTAATTATTGCGCGTCAATGACATCCTCTGATTGTGTGAATTGCGCAACGTGCTCGCGCTTGCGCGCCAGCCGGGCAACAAAACGTTCCGGATCGATCAGATGCCGCTCGTGCACCCCCTCGCACACCTTCTCCACCTCGTCCCAGGCCTCGACCCGGAAGCGCACCCGCCTGCCATCCACTTCCAGCACCTCGCCGCGGATGGTGAGCGTCATGCCCGGCGGCGTCGGCGCCAGGTGCCGGAATTCGACCAGCGTGCCCAGGCTCTGCTCGCGCGGCCAGTCGACGAAGGGCATCAGGCCGTGCAGGCAGGCCAGTTCCATCATGCCGACCAGGTAGCCGGTGGCCAGCACCTCCGGCATGTCGCGGCAAAACGGCGTGTCGTGGTAGAGCTCGGGGACGCTGGCCCGCCGGGGAATCGTATAACGCCATTCAAAACAATGGCCGAGTTGTATTTCTGCACGCATGTTCGCAGATTAACGCAGCCTGTCGCATTTAGGGTGTTCTCATTCAAATGATCGGCGTACACTCCGCAGACCATCCAGCTGGATGGTGCAAGCGTGGCGTAAGGAAGCGAAGGGCATCATGACCAGGGAAGTAATGAAAATGGCAGCACGGGAACCGGCGCGTCCGGCGGATTCGGAAAAGATCACGATCAACCTGGGGCCGATCGACCTCGGACAGATCGACCTGCTGGTGAGCGAAGGCTTCTACGCCAACCGTTCCGACCTGATCCGCACGGCGATCCGTAACCAGCTACTGACGCACGCCGACGTGGTGCGCCAAACCGTGGCGCGGCGCAGCCTGGTGCTCGGCCTGCACCATTACACGCGCGCCGACCTGGAGCGGGCCCGCGAAGCCGGCGAACGCCTGCAAATCCAGGTACTGGGGCTGGCCAGCATTGCCCACGACGTCCCGCCCGAACTGGCGCTGGATACCATCGAATCAATCGTCGTCCTGGGGGCGCTGCATGCCAGCAGCGCGGTCAAGACGGCACTTGCCGGGCGCATCGAGTGATCGCGCCGGCCAAAGGACAAGCATGAAATTGAATCTCCACCTGCTCGCGCAGATGCGCAAGGCCACCAGCGCCTTGCTGAAGAAAGGGCCGGTGGACACCACTGCCATCGTCCAGGAAGCGATGAAGCACGCCACCGCCTACCAGCGCCCTAGCCCGGCCCCCGGCTCGCCGCCGCCGATGCGCGACATCAATCCGCCGCCGCAGGGCGCGGCTGCCAACGACGACACCCGCCAGGAAGCCGCGCGCGAACGGGTCGCCACCGATGTCGTCCCCGACATGCTGGCCAACCTGCAGCGCACGATGGAATCGGTGCGCGAACAGTTCGGCGGCCTGAATGGTGGACTTGGCGGGCTCGGAGGCCTGGGCGGCACCGGCACTGAAACCAGCAACCCCTGGCCGGGCAGTTTCAGCAGCGGCAGTTTCACCAACGAAGCCGGCACCCGCGACTACAAGCTGTATGTGCCGAGCACGCTGACGGAGGCGCCGGCCGCCCTGGTCGTGATGCTGCACGGCTGCACCCAGAATCCGGACGATTTCGCACACGGCACGCAGATGAACGCGCTGGCGGAAGAACTGGGCTGCCTGGTCGTGTACCCGGCGCAGTCGCAGGCGGCCAATCCCTCGCGCTGCTGGAACTGGTTCAACGAGACCGACCAGCAGCGCGACCGCGGCGAGCCCTCGATCATCGCCGGCATCACCCGCGACGTGATGGCGCGCCATGCGGTCGACGGGCGCCAGGTCTTCGTCGCCGGACTGTCGGCCGGCGGCGCCATGGCCACCATCATGGGCACCTTGTATCCGGAGCTGTATGCCGCCGTCGGCGTCCACTCGGGGCTACCGTTTGCCGCGGCCAAGGACCTGCCGTCGGCGCTGGCGGCGATGAAGGGAGATTTCCGCCGCAGCCAGGCGCCGGGACGCACGGTGCCGATCATCGTGTTCCACGGCGACCGCGACACCACCGTCCACCCTGCCAACGGCGACGAGCTGGTGGCCCAGGTGCGCGCCAAGGGTGCGCGCCGGACGGCGGTGGAGCCGGGACAGGTGCCGAACGGCCACGCCTACACCCGCACCATGCACCACCACGACGACGGCAGCGTCCACGCCGAACACTGGCTGATCCATGGGGCAGGCCACGCTTGGTCGGGCGGCGATGCGCGCGGCAGTTATACCGATGGCAAGGGGCCGGATGCGAGCCGCGAAATGATGCGCTTCTTCCGGACGCAGCGCTGATCCTAGGGCACCCGGCGTTCCGCCTGCTCGGCCTCGATATGGGCGCGCAGGCAGGCCGGGCACCAGCAGCCGGCGGCTTCCCGCGGTACGGGAACAGCCGGCGGCAAGGCGGTGCACCAGCAGGGTTCAGGGCTGCCCTCGACCATGGCGCAGCCGAATTCGGCGCCGCAGCGCGTGCAGGTGCTCATCGTTTGCTCCAAGTGGAAACGTTCATTGTCCGGTACGGCAAGGATCAGGCCAATAAAATACAACAAAACGCCATATAATCAGCACAAGTCATTCCCTGTTGCCTTAAAATCTTGCGACATTTATTTTGGACCCTCCATGAACGCTACCCTGAGCAGCCTGAATCCCGACGACCAGCCCAACGACCTGACCAAGGTATCGCCGCAGATCAAGGCACAGATCCTGGCCGAGGCGCTTCCGTACATCCGTAACTTCCACGGCAAGACCATCGTCATCAAATACGGCGGCAACGCCATGACCGACGAGCGCCTGAAGCACGGCTTCGCGCGCGACGTCATCCTGCTCAAGCTGGTGGGCATGAACCCGGTCGTGGTGCACGGCGGCGGTCCGCAGATCGACAATGCGCTGAAGAAGATCGGCAAGCAGGGCAGCTTCGTGCAGGGCATGCGCATCACCGACGAAGAGACCATGGAAGTGGTCGAGTGGGTGCTGGGCGGCGAGGTCCAGCAGGACATCGTCATGCTGATCAACCACTACGGCGGCCAGGCGGTGGGCCTGACCGG
Organism: Telluria sp. ZB4P36; assembly: GCF_059685865.1. Lineage (NCBI taxonomy): Bacteria > Pseudomonadati > Pseudomonadota > Betaproteobacteria > Burkholderiales > Oxalobacteraceae > Telluria > Telluria sp. ZB4P36. The sequence goes on along the minus strand of NZ_JCASIE010000009.1, from coordinate 20,943 downwards.
CAAGGATGGCGGCCTGATCCGTGCACGCCGCATGGCGATGCCGGACAAGGAAAAACCGGGCGAATTCCTGGACATCGGTTTCGTCGGCGAGATCGAGGCCATCAACCCGGCCGTGGTCAAGGCGCTGCAGGACGATGCCTTCATCCCGATCATTTCGCCGATCGGTTTCGGCCAGGACGGCCAGGCCTATAACATCAATGCCGACGTCGTCGCCGGCAAGATCGCCGAGATCCTGAAAGCCGAAAAACTCATCATGATGACGAATATCGCCGGCGTGCAGGACAAGACCGGCAAGCTGGTCACCGACCTGTCGGCGCGCGAGATCGACGAGATGTTCGAAGACGGCACGATTTCGGGCGGCATGCTGCCGAAAATCTCGTCCGCCCTGGACGCGGCCAAGTCGGGCGTGAACACCGTCCACATCATCGACGGCCGTATCGAACACAGTTTGTTGCTGGAAGTCTTGACCGAACAGGCTTTTGGCACTATGATCCGGTCTCACTAAATTTTTTGTGGCGGAAACTCCGCCACAAGAGACGACCTGAATGCCCTTGTAGCTCAGTGGTAGAGCACTCCCTTGGTAAGGGAGAGGCCACGTGTTCAATCCACGTCAAGGGCACCACTCTCCTCCCGCAGTACTCCCCTAGTAAATTCGCTCCACCTTGATGCCGCGCTTGCGCAGCAGCTCCGGCAATCCGCGTTGTCCCAGCAGGTGCAGCAAGCCCACCGCCACCACCGCATTGTCTTCGCGCGCCAGCAGCGAGGCGACCTTGTCCGCCATCGGTCCGTTGCGCTCGTCGAGCAGGATGTCGCGCATGAACTTCCCGGTCAGGCTGTCGTCGCTTTCCACCCGTTGCATCAGGCCGTCCTGGGCCTTGCGGTCGGCGCGCTCGTAGGCTTCGAGCATCTCGCGCGTCTCGCGCTGCTGGCGGCCCGAGGCCATGTTGTCCAGGGTTTCTTCCAGCAGGCGCCATTGCGCCTCGTCCGGCAGGCGGTTCAGCAGCGAGGCCTGGTACTGCATCGTCTCCAGTTCGGCGACGCGGGTCTTGCCCTGGCGCGCCAGCGTGGCAAGGTGTTCGTCGACGCTGAGCGTCGGGTCGTAGCCCAGCTTGACGGTGTCGAGCACGGCCAGCATCGTCACCAGCATCCAGGGCTTGAACTGCGCGACCGCGGCCGGATCGATCCCCTGCTTCCTGAGCGCTCCTTCGATGCGCGCGCGGCGCTCCGGCGCCAGGACCGCATAGCCCGGGCTGCCGGGCGCGAACATGCCATGCTGCCGGACCGCAGCCGCGATAGCGTCGGGATTGCCCGCCATGTCGATTTCCAGCACCAGCGTCGGGGCGGCCGCCATTGCCGCCCGAATGCGCGGCTCGAGGGGATAGAAGTCGGCGCGGCCGACGTGCATGGTGCCGTACAGGTACAGCGTCCTGCCTTTGTCGCTGGCCTTGAACAGGGCCCCCCGTTCCGCTGCCAGCGCCTGGAAGGCCAGCAGGAACAAGCTGAAGAACACCACTATAATCGGACGTCGCCGCATTCATTTCTCCCTGTTGTGCTTTAAATCGTGCCAAATCATAACCCTGCTTCTCCCGTCTGGCTGTTTGATCTCGACAACACGCTGCATGACGCCTCGCATGCGATCTTCCCGGCCATCAGCGCGAACATGAACACCTATATCGCGCGCGTGCTGGGTGACGGCGGCACGCCGGCCAGCCAGGCGGTCGTCGACGCCGCCCGCCTGGGCTACTGGAAGCGCTACGGCGCCACCCTGCTCGGCATGATCCGGCACCACGGGGTATCGGCGGCCGACTTCCTGCACATGACCCACGACCTCGGCGCCCTCGACAAGCTGGTGCGCGCCGAAAAAGGCCTGGGCACGCTGCTGCGGCGCCTCCCGGGCCGCAAGATCCTGCTCACCAATGCGCCGACGCGCTACTCCACCGACGTGATGCGCCACCTGGGCCTGAGCCGCCATTTCGCCCACCACGTCGCGATCGAGCACATGCACGTACACCGCCAGCTGCGGCCCAAGCCATCCAGCCTGATGCTGCGCCGCCTGCTGCGCAAGCACGGGGTGGCGGCACGCCGCTGCATCCTGGTCGAGGACACCCTGGCCAACCTGAAAAGCGCCAGCCGCCTCGGACTGCATACCGTGTGGGTGACGCAATACCTGCGCATGAGCGACCCGATCGGAAAAGCACCCTTGCCGCGGACCTTGAAACGCCCCGGTTATGTCGATGTCAAAGTAAAATCCGTGCGGCAACTCCCGGCGCGCCTGCACCGGCTGCGTTGAAACGACCAACTACTGACTAAGGATCACATGGCAAGCACCAAGCCGGGCCAGCGCAAGCTGCAAATCCTCCAGGCCCTGGCCTCGATGCTCGAGCAGCCGAAGGGCGAGAAGATCACCACGGCGGCGCTGGCGGCGCGCCTGTCGGTATCGGAGGCGGCGCTGTACCGTCACTTCGCCAGCAAGGCGCAGATGTACGAAGGCCTGATCGAATTCATCGAGTCGAGCGTGTTCGGCCTGATCAACCAGATCGCCGAGCGCGAGGAAGACGGCGTGCACCAGGCGCATGCGATCCTGCAGATGCTGCTGTCCTTCGCCAGCAATAATCCGGGCATGACCCGGGTGCTGATCGGCGACGCCCTGGTGGGCGAGGACGAACGCCTGCAGCAGCGCATGAACGGCTTCTACGACAAGGTCGAGCTGGCGTTCAAGGGGGCCTTGCGGGTCGCCGTCACCCAGGGCCACGGCCTCGAGACCGACGTCGCGGCGCGCGCCAGCCTCTTGGTGAGCTACGTGACCGGACGCTGGCACCGCTACGCCAAGAGCGGCTTCAAGCAGAACCCGGCCGAAGGCACGGCCCTGCAGCTGTCGCTGCTGCTGGCGGCCTGAGGCTGCGAGCGAGGCACCATGGACACCCAGGAAGTCTTTGCGCTGCTGGACGACGCAGGAAGCTCGGGCGAAGCCCGCTCGCGCCTGTACAGCCGTCACGCGGGCACGCTGCGCTGTATTGAAGCAGCCGGCTGGCCCCAGCTGCTGCAGGAGATGCAGGAGGCGCTGGGACGCGGCCTGTACGCGGTCCCGCTGCTCAGCTACGAACTCGGGGCCCACCTGCAAGGGGTGCCCGCGCACGCGGTCGACGGCGCGCTGGCGCAGGTGCTGCTGTTCGAACAGTGCGAGCACCTCGCAGCGGCGCAGGTCGAGGCCTGGATCGCCACCCGCGCCGCGGCCGGCGAGCCGGCGGGCGTGGCCGGCATCATGTCCAATGTCGACGAAGCAGCCTTCACCGATGCCATCCGGCGCATCCGCGACTACATCGCCGCCGGCGACACCTACCAGGTCAACTACACCTACCGCCTGCGCTTCGAAGCCTTCGGCCCGCTGGTCAAGCTGTATGCGCGGCTGCGCGCGCGCCAGCGCGTGCCCTACGGCGCCCTGGTCGCGCTGCCCGGCGGCGAAGCCCTGCTGTCCTTCTCGCCCGAACTGTTCGTGCGCCACGATGCCGGCGTGCTGACGGCGCGCCCGATGAAGGGCACGGCGCCGGCCAGCGGTGACGATGCGGTGGACGCGCAGCGCTCCGATGCGCTGTCCCAGGATACCAAGAACCGTGCCGAGAACCTGATGATCGTCGACCTGCTGCGCAACGACCTGGGCCGGGTAGCGCAGACCGGCAGCGTCGAGGTGCCGGCGCTGTTCGAGGTGCGCCGCTACGGCAGCGTGCTGCAGATGACCTCGACCGTGCAGGCGCGCCTGCGCGCCGACGTCAGCCTCGAGCAGGTGTTCGCCGCCCTCTACCCCTGCGGCTCGATCACCGGCGCGCCCAAGCGCCGCACCATGGAGATCATCCACGAACTCGAACCGAGCGCGCGCGGCATCTATACCGGCGCGATCGGCTGGTTCGATCCTCCCCAGGACGGCAAGGCCTTCGGCGACTTCTGCCTGTCGGTGCCGATCCGCACCCTGGCGCTGGGCGCGTCCCAGGGCGGCACCCGCCAGGGCGAACTGGGCGTCGGCGCCGGCATCGTCTACGACAGCGATGCGCCTTCCGAATTCGCCGAATGCCAATTGAAGGCGCGCTTCCTGACCGGTCTGCCCAACGAGCTCGAGATCTTCGAGACCCTGCGCGCCTCCTGGGACGACGGCTGCCGCCACGTCGAGCAGCACCTCGACCGCCTGGCCGCCTCCTGCCGCCATTTCGGGCTCCCGTTCGACTTCGGCAGCGCCCGTGCCGCCCTGAACGAGGCCTGCCTCGCCCTGCCCCCCGGCCAGCTGCACCGTTTGCGCCTGTCGGTGGGCCCGGCCGGCGCGCTGAACCTGCAGGCAGCGCCACTGACACCCCTGGCCGAACCGGTCAGGCTGCTGCTGGCGAGCGAGACGACGCACTCGGGCGACCTGTTCCTGCGCCACAAGACGAACGTGCGCAGCCGCTACGACGCGGCCTGGCGCGCCGCCGAGGCGCAGGGCGCCTTCGACTGCCTGTTCTTCAACGAGCGCGGGGAACTGACCGAGGGGGGACGCAGCAATGTGTTCGTGCGCTTCGGCACGGCCTGGTTTACGCCGCCGCTGTCCTGCGGCCTGCTGCCGGGCGTGATGCGCGGCGTACTGCTGCAGGCGCCGGCCTGGAACGCGAGCGAGCGCGTGATCACGCGCGCGATGCTGGAAGAGGCGGACGACATCGTCGTCTGCAATGCGCTGCGCGGACCGCTGCGCGCCGTCATTGTCGACGACGGCAGCCTGGCTTGAGTGTTACGGAGCGAGCGCCTGCTCGATCTTGCCGACCAGCGCAGGATCTTCCGGCGTCACCTTGCTCGGGAAGTGCTCGAGCACCTTGCCGTCGCGGCCGATCAGGTACTTGGTGAAGTTCCATTTCGGCGCCTGGCCGGTCGCCTTGGTCAGGCTGGCGTGCAGCGGATTGGCTTCCGGGCCGGTGACCACGCTCTTGGCGAACATCGGGAACTTGACGCCATAGGTGTTGAAGCAGAGGTCGGCGATCTCTTTCGCATTGCCCGGCTCCTGCTTGCCGAAGTCGTTCGACGGGAAGCCCAGCACCACCAGGCCGCGGCCGCCGTATTTCGCGTACAGCTTCTCCAGTCCTTCATACTGCTTGGTGAAGCCGCAGTAGCTGGCCGTGTTCACGACCAGCACCACCTTGCCGGCGTACTGGCACAGGTCCTGCGGCGCGTCGTCCTGCAGGCGCTTGAAATTCTGCTTGAGGATGGCCGGGCAGCTGGCCGGCATGCGCGCGGCGGCCGGGGCGGCTGCTGCCTGTGCGGCGGCCGGCGGGGCGATGCCGGCTGCGGCGAGGGAGGCGAACAGCAGGGCGGTGGTCTTGATCATGGCGGGAGTTCCCTGGTTGTGATGCCACGATTGTACCGCGCTTATCCTCTCAGGCCGCGGTGCTCGATCTTGATGCAGTGGTTCATGACGACGTCGAGCCCGGCGGCGCGTGCGAGGTCGGCGGCGGCCTGGTTCTCGATGTCGAGCTGCATCCACAGGCAGCCGGCGCGCACGGCGATCGCATCGCGGGCGATCGGCGGGATATCCTCGGACTTGCGGAAGCAGTCGACGATGTCGATCCGCTGGCCGCTGCTGGCGAGGGAATCGGCCACTTCCTGCAGCGTGCCGTAGACCGTTTCGCCCAGGATGGACTCGCCGGCATAGCTCGGGTTCACCGGCACGATGCGGTAGCCCTGCTGCTGCAGGTAGGCCGCCACCTCGTGGCTGGCGCGGTCCGGCTTGTTCGACAGGCCGACGATGGCGATGGTCTTGCTGTCGCTGAGGATCTGGGCAATGCTTCTCATGATGGATTCGTTAGGTTCGGGGCTCAGCCTTAGCTTATCAGATTTGCATCACGCGCGCTTTCGTGGAAAGATGCGGACTCGTCCCCTATCGAGCACGCCATGCGCCTGACCGCCCTCTCTTCCTTCGCCGCCCTCGCCCTCGCGCTGGCGTCCCCGTCCGCCCATGGGGCCGAACCGCTGGCCGCCGTCGGACGCGCGATCGTCCCCGTCGCCGCCTGGGGCGGCACCCCGGCCGACGTAAGCAAGGCGCGCCGCCACGCCATCAGCCAGATCACCCTGCACCACCAGGGCGAGCCTTTCAAGCCCGGCACCGACCCGCAGGCCTACCTGCGCCGCCTGCAATCCTGGTCGCGCACCAGCAAGGGCTGGCTCGACATCCCCTATCACTACGTCATCGACCTCGAGGGCCGCGTCTACGAGGCGCGCAACATCGACTTCGCGGGCGACACCAATACCGACTACGACCCGTCCGGCCATGCCCTGATCGAGGTGGTCGGCAACTTCGAGGAAGTGGAGCCGAACCAGCAGCAGCTCGACGCCGTGGTCGACCTGATGGCGCTGCTGGCGGCGAAGTACAAGGTGTCGCTGGACGATATCAGGAGCCACCGCGACCACTCGGATAAAACCGTGTGCCCGGGCGCGAACCTGTACCGCTACGTGAAGGAGGATTACTTCCGCCACAAGGTGGCGCTGCGCCTGGCCGGCGAGCAGGCCAGGCGCTGAAGCTCAGAGCTTGCGGGCCGGGATGTTGCGCCCGCCCTGCTTCAGCACGAAGCCCTGCCCGGCCGCCGGCTCGAAGCTGATCTCGGCATCCACGTCGTTCGAGAAGAACACGGTCTCGCTCATCGGGAAGATTTCGGTGCGGCCCTGCCCCGTGGCCTGCGCGAAGTAGCGATCGCCGTCGCGGCTCAGCTCCATCACGAAGCCGGGACGCAGCTCGTAGCGCCCGACGCGGCTGTCGAAGCTGGTGTTGGCAATCTTGACCGCCTTGCGGCCGGCCGGCACGTCGCCGGTACGCGGGTGCAGCTCCGCGTTGCCGTCCTGGTGCAGGGTCATCGCGCTGACCTTGCCGCCGGCGTCGCGCTGGAAGGCGAACCAGTCGAGCCCACCCGGCACGAAGAACTCGTTTGCCGATGCCGCCTTGAGCGCGACCGGCGGACGGCCGCTGAGCTGCATGACCAGGCCGTCGCCGCTGCGGCGGAACACGCGCTGACCACCCTTTTCCGCCTCGTAGGTGCCGGCGACGGCATCGAGCGCCGCGCCGTCCAGCGCCACTTCCCTGAACTCGCGGTAAGGCTTGCCGATGGCGATGCCTGCGGCCTTGCGCGCCACCACGCCCGGATTCGCCGGGCCGCTGTCGCTGTTGGCCAGCACCGCCACATAGACCTTTTGTTCCGGGAAGCGCAAGGCATAGGTGCTGAAGCCGTTGATGCCGCCGCCATGGCCCATGCTGGTCTCGCCCTGCACCTTGTCGACGTCCCAGCCATAGCCGTAGCCGGTGGCCTTGCCATCGCTCAGACGGTAGGAAGTGAACGCTTGCTTCCAGCTGGAAGGCTTGAGCAGGCGGCCGGCGCCGATCGCCGCGTCCCAGCGCGCCAGGTCGTCCACGCTCGACACCAGCGAGCCGGCGGCATAGGGCTGGGTCATGCTGAGCGGTCTGGCGGGACCGAAGCCCTTCTCGCCGCGGCTATGGCCGGCCGCCATCGGCGCCTTGCCGCGCGTGGCGCCTTCGTAATGGGTGTCCTGCATGCCGAGCGGCTTGAAGATGCGCTGCTCCAGGAAGTTCGCATAGGACTGGCCCGAGATCTTCTCGATGATCGCGCCGAGCAGGAAGTAGCCCGAGTTGTTGTAGCGGTACTGGCTGCCCGGCTCGAAGTCGAGCGGATCGTTCTTGAACGAGTCGATCATCTGGGCCACGCTCATGTCCTGCGCCATGCCGGCCATGTAGCCCGGCTTGCCGGTGTAGCTGGCGATGCCCGAGGTATGGGTCAGCAGGTGCTCGATCGTGATGCGCTTGCCCCTGGTCGGATAGTCCGGCAGGTGCTTGGTGATATCGTCGTCCACCGACAGCTTGCCCTCTTCCGCCAGCATCAGGATGGCGGTCGCCGTGAACTGCTTGGTGATGGAACCAAGGCGCAGCGCCATCTCCGGCGTCATCTTCACGCCCTTCGCGGTATCGGCCAGGCCATAGGCCTTGCGCAGCACGGTCTTGCCGTCCTTGACCACGATGACGGTGGCGCCGGGGGCGTCGGCCTTGAAGTAGGGCGCGATCGAGGCGTCGATGCGGCCGGCCAGTTCCTGCTCGGCGAGCGCGGACCTGGGGGCTTCCTGGGCCTGCGCGGCCTGTGGTTGGCACAGCAGCAGCACGGCGGCGCAAATGGCGGTACGGAGGAGCATGGTCAGTCCCTTTCGATTGTTGTGGTGGCGCAGAAAAGAATATGCCCGGCTTGCCTGGATGGCAAGCAGCGGGCGACAGAGGGCCGTTATGCGGCCCAGGCGTCATGATCGGTATTCCCTTGTTGTTATGGAGTGCCGTGACTGTATTTGCGGCCCCGCTCAGCCGCAATCGATAGCCGACAAGTGGTCGTTCGGATGGGTCAGGTGGTAGCTATCCGGGGGCGAACGGGGCGCTCGCCGGCGCGCGTCAAGGCAGCCGGGCGGCGAGGAACAGCCAGATCACGGTCATCAGGAGGATGCCGGTCACGGTCACGCAGGACCCGGTGAAGAACAGGGCCGACAGCATGGTGGCGGACAGCACCCGTTCGAACAGGAAGCCAAGCACGAAGTCGAAGGTGGCCAGCACCGACCAGCGCCGCATGTAGACCGGCAGGTAGCGGCTCATGCGCCGGTTGTGTTCGCGCGCGGCATGGCGTTCATAGAGGTTGCGGGCGGCGCTGATGTCGCGGAACAGCCAGCCGAAGAAGAGGAAACGGTACAGGGTCTGGCCAAACGGGGATTCAACCGCCTGGATTTGCTGTTCGCGAGGTTCTGGAGGGAGTGCCATGGTCCGGCCCGACGATTCTCATGCTGGAATCAGGATACTAAGCCGGAATGGGGCGCGCACCCGTGCGCCAGTTAACCGTGCGCGGCATTCGATGCTGCCAAACATTGCGGCAAATCAAGTGCCAATAAAAAAGGCAGCCGGAAGGCTGCCTCTTTGTACCGCAGACGCGGATGCTCGAATCAGCGTCCTTTCGAACGCAGCTTCTGGATCGCTGCCAGCTGCGCGATTGCCGCGGCCATTTCGGCCTGGGCTTTCGCGTAGTCGATCTTCGATTCCTTGTTCAGCATCAGCTCTTCGGCCTGCTTCTTTGCTTCCAGTGCCTTCGCTTCGTCCAGGTCGCCACCGCGGATCGCGGTGTCGGCCAGCACGGTCACGCCGTTCGGCTGCACTTCGAGGATACCGCCGGCGACGAAGACGAACTCTTCGCCACCGCCAGCCTTCTGGATCCGTACAGCACCTGGGCGGATGCGCGTGATCAGCGGGGTGTGCTTCGGGTAGATACCCAGCTCACCCGCTTCACCCGGCAACGCGACGAATTCGGCCAGGCCGGAGAAGATCTGCTCTTCGGCCGAGACCACGTCCACTTGAATAGTGTTTGCCATGTGTACCCTTCAGTTGCAGAAGCCGACTTAGCCTGCAGCCAGCTTCTTGGCCTTCTCGATTGCTTCCTCGATGGTGCCGACCATGTAGAAGGCCTGCTCCGGCAGGTGGTCCAGTTCGCCCGACGCGATCATCTTGAAGCCCTTGATCGTATCTTTCAGCGAAACGTACTTGCCCGGCGAGCCGGTGAACACTTCAGCGACGTGGAAAGGCTGCGACAGGAAACGCTGCATCTTACGTGCACGGGCGACGACCAGCTTGTCTTCCGGTGCCAGTTCGTCCATGCCCAGAATCGCGATGATGTCACGCAGTTCCTTGTAGCGCTGCAGGGTGCCCTGCACGGCGCGCGCGGTGTTGTAGTGCTCTTCACCGACGACCAGCGGGTCCAGCTGGCGCGAGGTCGAATCCAGCGGATCGACTGCCGGGTAGATACCCAGCGAAGCGATGTCACGCGACAGAACGACGGTCGAGTCCAGGTGGGCGAAGGTGGTTGCCGGCGACGGGTCGGTCAAGTCATCCGCAGGGACGTACACGGCCTGGATCGAGGTGATCGAACCGGTCTTGGTCGAGGTGATGCGCTCTTGCAGGCGGCCCATTTCTTCGGCCAGGGTCGGCTGGTAGCCCACTGCCGACGGCATACGGCCCAGCAGTGCCGACACTTCGGTACCGGCCAGGGTGTAGCGGTAGATGTTGTCGACGAAGAACAGAACGTCCTTGCCTTCGTCACGGAAGGCTTCCGCCATGGTCAGGCCGGTCAGCGCGACGCGCAGACGGTTGCCCGGCGGTTCGTTCATCTGGCCGTAGACCATCGCCACCTTCGAGTTGGTCGGGTTTTCCAGGTCGACGACCTTGGCGTCCGCCATCTCGTGGTAGAAGTCGTTACCTTCACGGGTACGCTCACCGACGCCGGCGAACACGGACAGACCCGAGTGCGCTTTTGCGATGTTGTTGATCAGTTCCATCATGTTGACGGTCTTGCCGACGCCGGCGCCGCCGAACAGGCCGACCTTACCGCCCTTGGCGAACGGGCAGACCAGGTCAATCACTTTAATGCCGGTTTCCAGCAGGTCGGTCGACGGCGACAGTTCGTCGTAGGCCGGCGCATCGCGGTGGATCGATGCCATGCGCTCGTGGCTGACCGGACCGCATTCGTCGATCGGGTTGCCCAGCACGTCCATGATGCGGCCCAGGGTCGGGGTGCCGACCGGGACCATGATCGGGTGGCCGGTGTTCTGGATGATCATGCCGCGGCGCAGGCCTTCCGAGCTGCCCAGTGCAATGGTACGGACCACGCCGTCGCCCAGCTGCTGCTGGACTTCCAGGGTCAGTTCCGAACCTTCCATTTTCAGTGCGTCGTACACTTTCGGCATGGCGTTACGCGGGAATTCCACGTCGACCACTGCGCCGATACACTGAACGATTTTGCCATCAGCCATTTTCGTTCCTTCAGATATAGTTAAATTCTTTATGCTTTGATCGGTTGGGGACAGAGTACCGCTCGCTGCGCTCGCTTAACTCTTTCCCCAAAGCGCCTAGTTCGATTAAACGGCTGCTGCGCCGGAAACGATCTCGGAGAGTTCTTTGGTAATCGCCGCCTGGCGGGTCTTGTTATAGACCAGCTTCAGGTCGCTGATGACACTGCCGGCGTTATCGCTCGCGGCCTTCATCGCGACCATGCGCGCCGACTGCTCGGACGCGAGGTTTTCTGCAACCGCCTGGTACACCAGCGCTTCCACGTAACGCACCAGCAGCTCGTCGATGACGACTTGCGCTTCCGGTTCGTAGATGTAGTCCCAGCTGATACCGCCGGCATCCTTTTCCAGGTGCTTGGCCGGCAGCGGCAACAGCTGCTCGACCATCGGCTCCTGCTTCATCGTGTTGATGAACTTGGTGTAGCACAGGTAGACAGCGTCGAGCTTGCCTTCCTGGTACGCGTCCAGCATCACTTTGACCGGGCCAATCAGCTTGTCCAGGTGCGGGGTGTCGCCGAGCTGGGTCGCTTGCGAAACGACCTTCATGCCCATGCGGTTCAAGAAGCCCAGGCCCTTGTTGCCAATGGCAACTGCCTCGACGGTGTTACCTGCCTGCTCCTGCTCGCGCGCCTTCAGCGTCACCTGGCGCAGCACGTTGGTGTTCATGCCGCCGCACAGACCCTTGTCGGTCGTGACGACGATGAAACCCACGGCCTTCGCCTTCACGTGCTTGGCTTGCGCCATGAACGGGTGCGTGTACTCCGGGTTTGCGCCGGCCAGATTGGCGGTGATGGTACGAACCTTGTCACTGTAGGGACGGGCGGCGCGCATACGGTCCTGCGCTTTGCGCATTTTCGATGCGGCGACCATTTCCATCGCCTTGGTGATCTTCTTCGTATTCTCTACGCTCTTGATCTTGCCACGAATCTCTTTGCCTACTGCCATGAGTCCTTACTCCTTCCGCGCACCGGCGCCGTGCTCACACGACGCCGGCTTGACGATTAATATGCGCCGGATTTTTTGAAATCAGCAATGGCGGCGGCCAGCGCAGCTTCGCCGTCCTTGTCCAGTTGCTTGGTTTCGTCGATCTTCGACAGCAGGGCAGCGTGGCTCGACTTCAGGAAGTTGTGCAGACCGTGCTCGAACGGCAGCACTTTCTTGACTTCGATGTCGTCCAGGTAGCCTTTGTTGACGGCGAACAGCGATGCGGCCATCAGCGAGGTCGACAGCGGCGAGAACTGCGGCTGCTTCAGCAGTTCGGTCACGCGGGCACCGCGGTCCAGCTGCTTGCGGGTCGATTCGTCCAGGTCCGATGCGAACTGCGCGAACGCAGCCAGTTCACGGTACTGCGCCAGGTCGGTACGGATACCGCCCGACAGGCCCTTGATGACCTTGGTCTGGGCTGCACCACCGACGCGCGACACCGAGATACCGGCGTTGATCGCAGGGCGGATACCGGCGTTGAACAGCGAGGTCTCCAGGAAGATCTGGCCGTCGGTAATCGAAATCACGTTGGTCGGAACGAAGGCCGAGACGTCGCCTGCCTGGGTTTCGATGATCGGCAGTGCGGTCAGCGAACCGGTCTTGCCGGTGACGGCGCCGTTGGTGAACTTCTCGACGTAGTCGGCGTTCACGCGGGCTGCGCGCTCGAGCAGACGGCTGTGCAGGTAGAACACGTCGCCAGGGTATGCTTCGCGGCCCGGTGGGCGGCGCAGCAGCAGCGAGATCTGGCGGTAGGCAACTGCTTGCTTCGACAGGTCGTCATAGACGATCAGTGCGTCTTCGCCGCGGTCGCGGAAGTATTCGCCCATCGCGCAGCCCGAGTAGGCCGAGATGTACTGCATCGCTGCCGATTCCGAAGCGGAAGCGGCGACCACGATGGTGTACTCCATCGCGCCGTGCTGTTCCAGCGAGCGGACGATGTTCTTGATGGTCGATGCCTTCTGGCCGATGGCGACGTACACGCAGGTGACGCCCTGGCCCTTCTGGTTGATGATCGCGTCAACCGCAACGGCCGATTTACCCGTTTGGCGGTCGCCGATGATCAGCTCACGCTGGCCACGGCCGATCGGCACCATCGCGTCGATCGACTTGATGCCGGTCTGCATCGGCTGCGAGACGGATTCACGGGCGATCACGCCCGGCGCGATCTTTTCGATCGGAGCGGTCAGCTGTGCATTGACCGGACCCTTGCCGTCGATCGGCTGGCCCAGTGCGTTGACCACGCGGCCACGCAGTTCCGGACCGATCGGCACTTCCAGGATGCGGCCGGTGGTCTTGACGGTGTCGCCTTCCGAGATGTGCTCGTAGGCACCCAGGATGACGGCGCCGACGGAGTCGCGCTCGAGGTTCATCGCCAGGCCGAAGGTATTGCCAGGGAATTCCAGCATCTCGCCCTGCATCACGTCCGACAGACCATGGATGCGGCAGATACCGTCGGCGACGGAGATCACCGTGCCTTGATTGCGAACTTCAGCCGAACCTTCCAGACCCTGGATGCGGCTCTTGATCAGTTCGCTGATTTCAGAAGAATTAAGTTGCATGAGTGCTAACTCCAAATGTTTTTGATGCGTAGGGCAAGGGCGCTAGCGCCGGCGCGTGCTGCTAGATATCGGACGATTACGACACCAGCGCAACATGCATCTGTTGCAGCTTGGCGCGTACCGAGGTATCGAGCACTTCGTCGCCGACGACCACGCGCACACCACCGATCAGCGAAGGATCCACTGTCACCGTTGGGTTCAGCTTGCGGCCAAATTTCTTTTCCAGCGTAGCGACCAACTGGGCCAGCTGGTCACCCGAGATCTCGAAGGCGCTGACGATGGCCGCATCGGCGGCGCCTTCGTTGGCGTTCTTCAGTGCCGCGAACTGGGCGGCGATTTCGGGCAGCAGGTTGACGCGGCCGTTTTCGGCCAGCATCGCGATAAAGTTCTTCGCTTCAGCGTTCAGCGGCGACTTGACCAGGGACGCAATCGTGTCGGCCAGCTGGGCAGCGGTGACCTTCGGGTTGGCGGCGAAAGCCTGCACTTCCGGGTTGGCGCCGATCTGGCCCAACTCGGCAGTGACGGCCGACCAGGCGGCCATGTCGCCCGACTGGGCGACACGGAACAGCGCTTCGGCGTAAGGGCGGGCGACGGTTGCGAGTTCAGCCATGATCAGAGCTCGGTCGACAGTTTCGACAGCAGGTCGGCGTGGACCGCTGGGTTCACTTCACGCTTCAGGATCTGCTCGGCGCCTTGCACTGCCAGTGCGGCTACCTGGCCACGCAGTTCTTCGCGGGCACGGGTCACCTGCTGCTCGGCGTCTGCCTGTGCTGCTGCGACGATACGGGCGGCTTCTTCGGCGGCGGTTGCCTTGGCTGCGTCGATGATCTGGGCAGCACGCTTTTCAGCGTCGGTGATGCGCTTCTGGACTTCGTCACGGGCGCCTGCCAGTTCGGTCTGGACGCGCTTTTCAGCGGCGGCCAGGTCAGCCTTGCCACGGTCAGCGGCAGCCAGGCCATTCGCGATCCTCTCGGCGCGCTCGTCGAGCGCTTTCATCAGTGGCGGCCACACGAATTTCATCGTGAAGCCCGCCAGGATGAAGAAGACCACGAACTGGACAAACAAAGTTGCGTTCAAGTTCACGGTAAATTCCTTCTCACAAAAACGGATGCCGAACCAGGGACGGTTCGGCTCTTCAGATCAAGGTCGTGCTTGATTAGCTGAACGGACGTGCGAAGACGAACAGCATGGCGATACCAACGCCGATCAGGAATGCCGCGTCGATCAGGCCAGCCAGCAGGAACATCTTGGTCTGCAGGGTGTTCATCAGTTCTGGCTGACGTGCAGAAGCTTCCAGGTATTTACCGCCCATGATTGCGATACCGATGCAAGCACCGATGGCGCCCAGGCCGATGATCAAACCGCAAGCCAGTGCAACAAAAGAAAGGTCAGTCATGTGTAACTCCAAAAGTTAATTTAAAAACTAGATTAAAAACTACAACTTCTTTACAACCACTATCTGTTCGATGCTTGCGGCGCCGATCAGTGGCCTTCATGGGCCTGACCGATATACACCAGCGTCAGCATCATGAAGATGAATGCCTGCAGGAACACGATCAGGATGTGGAAGATCGCCCAGATCGAACCCGCGATGATGTGACCGATCACACCAAATGCGGTGGCCATGGAGCCGAGCAGAGCAATCAAGAGGAACAGCAGCTCACCGGCATACATGTTGCCGAACAGTCGCATACCCAGCGACACGGTTTTTGCTGCATATTCGATGATGTTCAGGAGCAGGTTGAACGGCGCCATCCAGATGCCGAACGGGGCTGCGAACAGTTCGTGGATGAAGCCACCCAGGCCCTTGATCTTGACGCTGTAGTACAGCATCAGGGCCAGCACGCCCAGCGAGATGCCCAGGGTGCCGTTCAGGTCGGCGGTCGGGACCACGCGGTGGTACGGGAAGATGTTTTCGACGCCCAGCAGGCCGAACAGGCCGGCGAACATGTCGACCGGCAGGAAGTCCAGCGAGTTCATGATGGCGACCCAGACGAACACGGTCAGTGCCAGCGGCGCGATGAAGCTGCGGTCACCGTGCACGATCGACTTCGACTGGTCTTCGACCATTTCGACCAGCATCTCGACGGCAGCCTGGAAGCGGCCCGGCACGCCCGAGGTGGCTTTGCGCGCAGCCGCCCACATGATCAGGCAGCCGATCAGGCCGGCAGTGATCGACCAGAAGATCGTGTCCAGGTTGAAGACACTGAAGTCGACCACGAAGTCCTGGTGCTTGTTCGACAGGTGACCCAGGTGGTGGGTGATGTATTCTGATGGGGTGGGCGCGTGTGCTGCGCCTTCTACGGTTGGAGTCGCCATTGTCAGTGCCTAAATAATAAGATGATGTAACTCTTCAGCGCCACGATGAACCCGGCGACCAGTGCCAGCCAGTTCAGGTCGTGGTACAGCTTCGCGACCGCGAACAGAAGCGCGACCGTCAGTGCAATCTTTACAAATTCCCAGATGAAGAATGTTGCAGGACTGGCGCCTCCGGCCCGTTGGGCGTTGGCGAACAGCCGTACTGCCATGATGCCGTTGGGCACTACACAACACAAACCGCCCAGTACTGCGGAAAACATCGCAGACCATCCCCCCAGCAGTGCGGCGATCAGGCCGACGACTACTGTTGCAATCAATTGCAGGGAGACGATACGCAGCATATTGTTCTGGTTTCTCGCCGCGCGATCGGACAGTTACGATGTGGTAATTACATGAATCAGCGGGATTATAAGTGGTTATACGGACGCGAGTCAAACGATTCCGCGCTTATAACTGCCGCGTAAAGATGTGATGGGAGCAACAATGGGATTGCTGAAATCCCTATATTTTCAGTAACTTAACCCTGGCGTGGGGGAACCGGACCGTGGCATGCATACGTCACCGGAACGCGTGGGCAGGAAGACCCGCCCACGGTCCGGCAAGACACAATTCAGGCGCGCAGACGGGCCAGGACGCCGTCGAGAATGTCGAGGTCGGCGAAGTCGATGATCAGCTGGCCCTTGCCCTTCGCGCCCATCTTGAACATCACCGGCGTCGCCAGCTTGTCCGACAATTCCTCTTCCAGGCGCACGATGTCGCCCGGCTTGTCCTTGGCGCGCGCCGGCGTTGCCGGGCCGGACTGTTCCTCAAGGGCACGGGCGACCAGCTTCTCGGTCTCGCGTACCGACAGGCGCTTGGCGATCACCTGGTTGGCCAGGGTGATCTGGTGTGCGCTGTCGACCGCCAGCAGGGCGCGGGCATGGCCCATGTCGATGTCGCCGGCCATCAGCATGGTCTGCACCGGCTGGGCCAGGTTGATCAGGCGCAGCAGGTTCGACACTGCGCTGCGCGAACGGCCGACGGCCGCGGCCGCCTGCTCGTGGGTAAAGCTGAAATCGTTGATCAGGCGCTGGATGCCCTGCGCTTCTTCGAGGGGGTTCAGGTCTTCGCGCTGGATGTTCTCGATCAGGGCCATGGCCGCGGCCGACTGGTCGTCGACGTCGCGCACCAGCACCGGTATCTCTTCCAGTCCGGCCATCTGGGCCGCGCGGAAGCGGCGCTCGCCGGCAATGATCTCGTAGGGCACGCTGGCGCCCTCCCCCAGCGGACGCACCAGCACCGGCTGCATGATGCCCTGGGTCTTGATCGAGGCGGCCAGCTCGCTGAGCGAGGTTTCGTCCATGCGCGTGCGCGGCTGGTACTTGCCGGCCTGGATCTGGTCGATCTTCAGGGACGACGGTGCTTTCGCCGGGGCCGGCTGGCTGTCGCCGCCGAGCAGCGCGTCGAGGCCGCGTCCGAGGCCCTTGAGTTTTTTGGTTGCCATTTCTGTGTCAGCTCTCTGTGATTACATTGTCTTGATACGTTCGACCATTTCCGCGCCGAAGGCGATGTACGCCTGCGCGCCCTTCGAGGACGGATCGAACACCACGCCCGGCATGCCATAGGACGGTGCTTCGGCCAGGCGCACGTTGCGCGGGATGATGGTCTTGAACACCTTGTCGCCGAAATGCTGCTCGAGCTGGCTCGACACCTGCTGCGAAAGCGTCATGCGTGGATCGAACATCACGCGCAGCAGGCCGATGATGCGCAGGTCGGTGTTCAGGTTGGCGTGCACCTTCTTGATCGTGTTGACCAGGTCGGACAGGCCCTCGAGTGCGTAGTACTCGCACTGCATCGGGATGATCACCCCATGCGCCGAGCACAGGCCGTTCAAGGTCAGCAGCGACAGCGCCGGCGGACAATCGATCAGGATGAAGTCGTAGTCCTTGTCCACAGCCTCCAGCGCATCCTTCAGGCGGCGCTCACGATTCTCCAGCGCCACCATCTCCACTTCGGCGCCGGCCAGCTCGCGGTTGGCGGGCAGCACGTCGAAGCGCCCCGCCTCGGAACGCAGGCGCGCGCCGGCCACATCAAGCTCGCCGAGCAGCACCTGGTAGATCGAGCCTTCGAGCGAAGCCTTGTTGATGCCCGCCCCCATGGTGGCATTGCCCTGCGGGTCGAGGTCGACCAGCAGCACGCGCTGGTCCAGCTTCGCCAGGCCGGCCGACAGGTTGACGGTGGTGGTGGTCTTGCCGACCCCGCCCTTCTGGTTCGCTACGCAAAAAATCTTCGCCATCTATTCTTATCCGTTGGAGGGGACAACAAGACGCTATACCGTTCATATCGTACAAACCATTTTAACGGTTCATACCTTATAAACGATATAAACTATTTATACGGTTTATTCTGTTTAGGTCGAAGTTTGCTCCGACCGCTCGACGAAAACGAGGTGACGCTCCGCGCCGAGCCTTGGAACCCGCAGGGGCTGCAAACCCGTCACTTTCCATTCTGCAGGCACCCGCTCCTGCTCTTCGGCCGGCGCCGTGCCTTTCAGGGCGATGAATTTTCCGCCCTCCGCAAGCAGGTGCCCCGACCACTCCAGAAAATCGCTCAGGTCCGCGAAAGCACGCGAGGTGATGACGTCGAATTGGTCGCTCACCTGCAATTCCTGCACCTTCATCGTGTACACGCTGACGTTGGAAAGTTCGAGCTCGGCTTTTACTTGCTTGAGGAATGCGGTTTTCTTATGCACGGTGTCGATCATCGACACTTTCATGTCCGGGCGGCCGATGGCCAGCACGATGCCGGGCAGGCCGCCCCCTGCCCCGACGTCCAGCACATTCCGCGCTTCCGCAAAAGCCGGCACCGCGGCGAGCGAATCGAGCAGGTGGTGGGTCACCATCTGCATCGGGTCGCGCAAGGAGGTCAGGTTGTAGACGCTGTTCCACTTGTTCATCAGCGCCAGGTAATCCAGCAGCTTTTCCTGCCGGGCCGGGGTGACGTCCAGCTTCATCTCGCTAATGCCGTCGGCAAGCACTTGCGCCAGGGCGGCGCGGTCGAAATACTTCATTCAGCCGCCTCCGCGGTCGCGTTGCTGGTGAAGCCCTTGGCGCCGCGCTTCTTGAGGTGCACCAGCAGCAGCGAGATCGCCGCCGGGGTCACGCCCGAGATGCGCGAAGCCTGGCCCAGGGTCTCCGGACGCTGCTTGTCGAGCTTCTGGCGCACCTCGATCGACAGTGCCGCGATCTCCAGGTAATTCAGGTTCTCGGGCAGCTTCAGGTTCTCGTAGTGCTCATGGCGCTCCACTTCGCGAGTCTGGCGGTCGATGTAGCCGGCATATTTCAGCTGGATCTCGACCTGTTCCTTGACCGCCGGATCTTCCACGCCGGGTCCGCCCAGGGGCTGGCCTTCGATGCCGGTCATGCTGACCAGGGTGTCGTACTGCACACCCGGGCGGCGCAGCAGGTCGGCCAGGTTGTACTCGCGCTCGATCGCCTGCCCCACCACGCGCTCCGATTCGGCGGCGGCCAGGATGCGCGGGTTGACCCAGGTCGAGCGCAAGCGCTCGAGTTCGCGGGCCACCGCTTCACGCTTGGTCTCGAAGGCGGCCCACTGGGCGTCGCCGACGATACCGAGCTGGCGGCCGATCTCGGTCAGGCGCATGTCGGCATTGTCCTCGCGCAGCGACAGGCGGTACTCGGCGCGGCTCGTGAACATGCGGTAGGGTTCGGCCACGCCCTGGGTGGTCAGGTCGTCGACCAGCACGCCGAGGTAGGCTTCCGAACGGCCCGGGGTCCAGGCTTCCTTGCCCTGGGTCTGCAGCGCGGCGTTCAGGCCGGCGAGCAGGCCCTGGGCCGCCGCTTCTTCGTAGCCGGTGGTGCCGTTGATCTGGCCGGCAAAGAACAGGCCCTGGATCGCCTTGGTTTCCAGCGAGGCCTTCAGGCCGCGCGGATCGTAATAATCGTATTCGATGGCGTAGCCCGGGCGCAAAATAAAGGCGTTCTCCATGCCGCGCATCGACCGCACCAGGTCCAGCTGCACGTCGAACGGCAGGCTGGTCGAGATCCCGTTCGGGTAGAACTCATTGGTCGTCAGGCCCTCCGGCTCCAGGAAGATCTGGTGCGACTCTTTCGAGGCGAAACGGTGGATCTTGTCTTCGATCGACGGGCAGTAACGCGGGCCCACGCCTTCGATAACGCCCGTGTACATCGGGCTGCGGTCGAGGCCGTTGCGGATGATCTCGTGGGTCTTTTCATTGGTGTGCGTCACCCAGCACGGCACCTGGCGCGGGTGCATGGCGGCATTGCCCATGACCGAGAACACCGGCACCGGATCGAGGTCGCCCGGCTGTTCGGCCAGCACCGAGAAGTCGATGCTGCGGCCGTCGATACGCGGCGGCGTACCGGTTTTCAGGCGGCCCTGCGGCAGCTTGAGTTCCTTCAGGCGGCTCGACAGCGACACGGCCGGCGGGTCGCCGGCGCGGCCGCCCGAGTAATGTTGCAGGCCGACGTGGATCTTCCCGTCCAGGAAAGTACCGGCCGTCAGCACCACGGCGCGGGCGCGGAACTTCAGTCCGACCTGGGTCACGGCGCCGACGACGCGCTCGCCTTCCAGCATCAGGTCTTCCACGGCTTGCTGGAACAGCCACAGGTTCGGCTGGTTTTCCAGGCGCGAGCGGATCGCCGCCTTGTACAGGACGCGGTCGGCCTGGGCGCGGGTAGCGCGAACGGCCGGGCCCTTGGAAGAATTCAGGATGCGGAACTGGATGCCCGCCTCGTCCGTGGCGATCGCCATGGCGCCGCCGAGTGCATCGACTTCCTTGACGAGATGGCCCTTGCCGATGCCGCCAATCGATGGGTTGCAGGACATTGCACCCAGGGTTTCGATGTTATGGGTCAGCAGCAGGGTCTTTTGGCCGGTGCGTGCAGACGCGAGCGCGGCCTCGGTACCGGCATGGCCGCCGCCGACGACGATGACGTCGAATTCTGTAGGAAATAGCATGATGGAGAGTAAGGCGAGGAGTCTAATGCGCGATTATAGATTCTTTTTTCTTGCAGAAGCTTTTGGGGGGCTGAAAACGACAGATTTTGTTCCACGTGGAACAAATCGGGATAGGGGCGGCCAGTTGTCTGGCCGGTCCCCTCCCACACCACCCGGCATGCGGGTCCGCACCGGGCGGTTCGAGTAGTTGAGGTTAAGTGAGGCGAGGCATGCCGAGGCG